>NZ_JBJDXL010000431.1:0-12732 GCF_051866655.1 Intestinibacter sp. | reverse complement strand
TTTATATTGAATAGTAATCTAATATCTATTTGCTAGCTTTGCGATTTCTGTTGTAGTTGATTAAGCATCCAGCTTTAACTATTTCTTTTTCGTCGTCTGTCATATCAGCTATGTATAGGCTTAATTCTTTGATTTCATCTCCTATAACATAAGCTTTTATGTCCTTCATGTCTCCATCTAATGCTTTTCTTATATTTGGAACAAATATATAATCTCCAACCTCGAACTCAGCATCTGCTTCCATTTGGAATGGAACCATACCCCAGTTCATAACGTTTGAACGATAACGTTTAGTTGCGTATTCTTTACAGATGTTAGCAAGTCCACCCATAACTCTTTGGCAGCTAGCAGCTTGTTCACGAGCAGAACCATCACCTGGTTTCTTAGCGTAGATCATACTTCCTATTTCTATATCCTTAACGTTGTCTATACCGAATTTTTCAGTTATTTTAGCGTAAACATCAGCAAGCTTAGCATCTAAAGCTGTTGGATCTTGTCCTTCTAATCTAGCTTTTTCTACTTTGTCAACTGCTTTTGTATTTCCTACATATTCAGGGTCTCTTCTTGATAATGCGAATTCAGCTAATTTTAATGGGTTAGATCTGAATGCTGAAGTTTCTCCTGATGGTATTAATTCGTCTGTAGTTGTAACTTCATCTAGTATTTTAGAGCAAACCTTTAATAATATATTGTCTGCTAATGCACTCATTGCTGGCCAGTCTTTTATATTTGGTCCGTAAACTAAATCTAATTCATCGTCAGCTTTTTCAAATCCTTGATATACTCTGCTTCTATATGCAGAATCGTCGAATTTGTAGCCTGGTATATTAGCTTCATTTACTAAATCAGTTGCAGAAGTTAAGATACCTCCATTTGCTGCTGTAGCTGCTATACTTCTAGCATCCATTAAAGCAACTGATGACATTTGTCCGTTTCCTGGTTTAGAACCTTCTCTGTTAGGGAAGTTTCTAGTTGTATGTCTTATACTTAAACCGTTGTTAGCTGGAGTATCTCCTGCACCAAAGCATGGTCCACAGAATGCAGTTTTTATAGTTGCTCCAGATGCCATTAATGTAGATATAGCACCTTTTTCTAATAAATCCATAAACACTGGTTGAGATGATGGATATACTGCTAATGAGAATTCATCATTTCCACAGTTTTTACCTTTAAGTATTTCTGCTGCTTGCATTACACTTGTGTAAGTACCACCTGAGCATCCAGCGATTATACCTTGTTGAACTTGTAATTTTCCATCTACTATTTTATCAGTTAGACTGAATTCTATTTCTGGATTGTCTATTAATTTTTTAGCGTCTTCTTCTACTTTTGTTAGTATTTCTTCAAGATTAGCGTTTAATTCATCTATTTCATATACGTTGCTTGGATGGAATGGTAGAGCTATCATAGGTTTAATTTCACTTAAATCTACATAAACTAATCCATCATAGTAAGCAACTTCTTTTGGATTTAATTCTTTGTAATCTTCTACTCTATTGTGAGCAGCTAAGTATGCTTTTGTATCTTCGTCTGTTTTCCATACAGAAGTTAAGCATGTAGTTTCAGTAGTCATAACGTCTACACCATTTCTGTAATCTGTAGTCATTGATGCAACCCCTGGTCCTACGAATTCCATTACTTTATTTTTAACGTATCCATTTTTGAATACTTTTCCTATTATAGCAAGTGCTATATCTTGTGGTCCTACTCCTGGATGTGGTTTACCTTCTAAGTAAATAGCTACTACACCTGGATAAGCGATGTCGTAAGTATCTTCTAGTAATTGTTTAACTAGTTCTCCACCACCTTCACCTACTGCCATTGTTCCAAGAGCTCCGTATCTAGTGTGACTGTCTGATCCTAATATCATTTTTCCACAACCAGCCATCATTTCTCTCATATATTGATGTATAACTGATATATGAGCTGGAACATAGATTCCGCCGTATTTTTTAGCAGCTGATAAACCAAACATGTGGTCATCTTCGTTTATTGTTCCACCTACTGCACATAGTGAGTTGTGGCAGTTTGTAAGAACGTAAGGAATTGGGAATTTTTTCATTCCTGATGCTTTTGCTGTTTGGATTATACCAACATATGTTATATCATGAGATGCCATTGCATCGAATTTTATTTTTAACTTGTCCATATCAGAAGAAGTATTGTGTGCTTCTAATATAGAATAAGCTATTGTTCCTTTTTTAGCTTCTTCTTTGTTTGCTTTTTTGCCTGTTAGTTGTTCAACTTTTTCAGCTTCTGATTCTTTTACTATGGCGTCACCATTTACTAGATAGACACCTTCATCGTATAATTTAATCATTTCAAATCTCCCTTTCATATACTTTATATTATTAAAATATGTCTATATCTATTTTATTACTTTTCAATAAATTTTTCATGAAAACTTATACTTAAAATATACTCCTATATTAGATTAAAGTCTAATATAGTTTTTTTATATGTGTTATTCCCAAAAGGAATAACACAAAAAAATGTAAATCAAGTTATTACTTTTGTAATATCCAATTTACATTTTAATTTTATTAAATATCTATTTTTACATTATCTTCAACAAACTTGATAAAATCCTTAGCTATTATACTCAACTGCCTTTCTTTCGGATAAACAAGCCAAGTATTTCTAATTATATTATTTCCATCAGAATCTAATAATGGCATTGTATATAAATTGTATTCTTTCTCAAATCCCTCTGGTAGAAAGCAACACGCATAACCAAATCCTTTATCTACCAACTGCCATGCAAATTCTATATAGCCTGCAAACATACCCACGGGTGGATTTTCTCCATACGTATCATTCCACCATCTATCTAAAATCTCTTTGCTTTTATCATTTGTCTTGTAGTCAATACGCTGCATCTTCGGCAATTCTTTTAAATCAATCGGCTTTTTAGATACTATATACGCCTTATTCTGTTTGACTAAAATTTTATTTACTGGTCCTTCAAAATCACCACATATAAATCCGAGCTCAATGTGATTTTTTAGTATCATTTTAAATAAATTATTGCTTTGGTCATTCATAATATCAAAATTAATATTTTTATTTTTCTTTCTATATTCAAATAATACATCTGTCAATTCAAATTTACTATAAGTATAAGGCGAACCGACTTTTATCACACCTTGTAGTTGCTCCTTGTAAATAGCTAACCCCTCCTTTACGTCTTCCATAAAGTCCAAGTAATCCTTAGCCTTTTTTGCTAGGTACTCACCCTCTAAAGTAAATCTTATGCCCTTTGATGTTCGCTTTATTATTTTTACACCGAATTCCTTTTCGATATTTTTTACCCTTTTGCTAAGAGATGGTTGAGTTATATACAGCATATCAGCAACCTTAGTCATATTAGGTGTTTTATATAATTTATATAGTATTTCCCAATCTGAATCCTTCATAATTTACCACCTCCATTTATAATAACAAATTCTTTTATATTTATTTTATCAAAGCAAGTTGTAACATACAATATTATAGTTATCTACGTGAATACACATTAAAAAAGACGTAAATTCTAATAAAAATTTACGCCTAAGATTTCTTAATTATTTGCCAGCAAATTATGCTATTTTTTTATCTGGTCCCATGTATTGTGAATCACTAAATGCTAATAAAGGATAGAAAACTACTGCTAAAAATATTAATCCAATACAAAATCCTACTCCCTTTCCAAATACCTTTGCTAGCTTGTACATTGTCATAATAGCTACAACTATGTTTACTAAAGGAACAATAAATGCTAAAAATATCCATCCATTTCCCCAAGTAATTTTACAAAGGCAATATGTATTATAAATAGGTATTATAGCTTTCCAGCCTGCAAGACCAGCCTTTTCAAAAATTACCCACATAGAAGCAAACATTAATACAACTACTGCTAAATAAATTATTACACTCATTAAAATACCCTCCTCTTATTCTATTAAGTATTTTAATTATATAGAAAACATAGATATCAGTCAATATTTTACAAATATATATTTTCTATATATTAGAAAAAGACTAACTTATATTTACAAATGTATATCAGTCAGCCTTTTTTTACCTTTAATCTCTAAATAAAACTATTTTATTTTCATCTAAACTCTTTTTAACATCTATAACTCTCTGATTAGAAGAACCTCTCATCATAAGAGATAAATTTCTCTTATCTTGGACAAATGGTCCATCGACTAAAACATCTATATAATTTAACACATTTCTTTGCTTTTCGTTGAATTGTTCTACAACATATCCTGTCCACAGATATATCTTCTTCTCAGGAAATTTTTCTTTAAATATTTTACATACCTCGATTACTCCATCTACATTTTCAGGGCAAAGTGGCTCTCCACCTAATATAGATAAATCTCTGTGTACGTTATTTTTATTTATATTTTCAAGTATATATTCTAAATCTGAATCCTCGAACTCCTCACCTGCATCGAAGTCCCAAGTTTCTCCATTGAAACATCCCTTGCAGTGATGCGGACACCCTTGAGTCCAAAGAGACATCGTAACTCCTAGCCCATTTGCTATATCATTATCTTTTATTTTAGAAAATCTCATTAAAATCACTCCAATTTTTTATAAATGTAAAACTCTTTGGCTGATTTCTTGAGTACGTCCTTTACCCCACATGTTAGAGCCTATATATCCACAAGTTCTTCTCATAACTTGCATTTCGTTTTTATCCTTGTTTCCACAGTTTGGACAATACCATTCCATGTTATCGTCTAATTTGATTTCTCCTGTATATCCACATTTGAAGCAAACATCTGGTTTTGTGTTTATTTCTGCGTATTGGATATTGTGGTAGATGTAGTTTATTATTTGTTCTACTGCTGGTAAATTTTTACTCATATCAGGAACTTCTACATAGCTTATACATCCACCTAAGCTTATATCGTGGAATTGGCTTTCGAATTTTAATTTTTCGAAGGCATCTATTTCTTCAGCAACATGAACATGATAAGAATTTGTGTAGTACATTCTGTCAGTTACATTTTTTATTTCGCCGAATTTTTGTTTATCTAGTCTACAGAATCTAGAAGTTAAGCTTTCTCCTGGAGTTCCGTATAATCCAAATCCAAGTCCTGTTTCTGCTTTCCATTTATCGCAAGTGTCTTTTAAGTGATTCATTACTTCTAGAGCAAATTTTTCTCCCTCTGGAGTTGTGTGTGATACGCCAAGCATTGCTTGAGTCATTTCGTAAACACCTACATATCCTAGAGATAATGTTGAGTATCCGTCTTTTAATAATGGATCTATTTTTTCACCCTTTTTAAGTCTAGCGATACCGCCGTGTTGCCAGTGAATTGGTGATATATCAGAAGGTGTACCTAATAATAAATTATGTCTAACCATTAAAGCTTGTCTACATAATTCTAGTCTCTCATCTAGGATTTCCCAGAATTTATCCATGTCCTTGTTCGCTGTTAAAGCTACTTGAACTAAGTTAAGACTTACTACTCCTTGATTAAATCTTCCATACCATTTATAATTTCCATTTTCGTCCTTCCAGTTGCTTAAGTGAGATCTACATCCCATTGGTGGGAAAGTTTCCCCATCGTAATTTTTTCTCATGATTTTAGCACTTTGGTAATCTGGCACTAATCTCTTTGTATTGCATTTAGCTGCTAATCTAGTTATATAGTCGTATTTTCCGCCTTCTAGACAGTTGTGTTCATCTAGTAGATAGACAAGTTTTGGGAATTCTTCTCCTATTTCTTGTCCCTTATAGTTTTTCATACCTTCTAGTCTTTGGCGTATCATTTCTTCACAGATTAGAGCTTCTTCTCTTTCGTATTCTCCACCTTCTTCTATTTCAAGATATATTGTAGAGAATGGAGATTGACCGTTACTTGTGTGTAATGTAGATAATTGATATCTGATTGTTTGTATACCAGATTTTAATTCTTCTAACATTCTATCTTCAGCTAATTCGTGCGCCATTTCTTTGCTGTATTTTTCCATGTATTTATTTAAATATTTATTGTATGAAACTCTTAAAAATGGAGCTATGTGTTTTATTGTTATTGAGTTTCCACCGTATTGTCCACTTGCTATTTGAGCTATTATTTGAGTTGTAACTGTACATGCTGTAGCAAATGATTTTGGTGATTCAACTAATTTGTTGTTTATAACTGTTCCATTGTTTAGCATATCTTCTAGGTTGATTAGCATACAGTTGTGTATTGGTTGTATTGCATAATCCATATCGTGATAGTGTATTGCACCCTCATCATGAGCTTGAACAATATGCGCAGGTATTAATTTTCTTCTAGCTATATCCTTTGAAACTTCTCCTGCCACTAAATCTCTTTGTGTAGATGCTAAATGTCCATTTTTATTAGAATTTTCGTTTAAAACATCCTCGTTACTTTTGTCTAGTAACCCTAAGATACTATCATCTGTAGTATTTACCTCTCTTTTGAAGGATTGAACTGCTCTATATCCTTCATATGCTTTTGCAGTTAATTCTTGTTTGTGATCTATTAGTTCTTTATATACCAACTCTTCTACTTTATACACAGTTGGAGAAGATGATTCTTGTAAATACAGTTTTTCTATTTCATCAGCTATATCATTTGCTATTTCTTGTTCCATTATACCGCTACCATATTTCATGGCTTTTAATATAGCATTTCTTATTTTAGATTTATCAAATTCTACTTTACTTCCATCCCTCTTTATTATATTTAAATTCGCTGTCATCGTTATCTCCTTTTTATCTCTAGTTTTAATATAATTACTTAATTTTAAATTTATATATTATCAATACTAATAGCTATAACTTTATATAAGTATATCTGTATAATTTAAAAATTGAAGAATTGCTATTCCTTATGTATAATTTTTCAAAAGCACAATATATAGTATCGACTGATTTATTTTACACCATATATTGTGCCTAATCAAGATTGTTTAAATAAAATTAAATATATAGATTTTTCCAATAATTATACATACATTGTATTTACTGGGCTTTAAGCAATTCATAAATTATATTTTGAAATTCTATAGATTTTATATTACCTTATCTCACAAATTTATCTATTGCATCATTTAAATCCTTCAATAATTTTTGTTTTTCCTCTAGCTTATCATCTCCAACTACATCTACGACACATTTATTTATATGGTCCTCAAGTATTTTTTTACCTAAGTTATTTAATGCCGATTTAACTGCAGATATTTGTATCAAAATCTCTGTGCAATCTCTGTGCTCCTCCATCATAGTCTTCACAGAGTTTGCATGTCCAATTATTCTAGACATTCTATTTATTAATTTTTTATAATCTTCATCTGAATGTACGTGGTTTGTATGTACATGATCGTGGTTTCCGTTAGTCATGTGACTCCCTCCTACCTATTCTTAATTTTTTAAAGGCTTATAAATTAAATTATACCTCATAAATTCCTATTTAATCATTTTAGATAATTAATTGACATATTTTTATTATGAATCTATAATATAATTAATAACCCCCCCAGGGGGATAAAGGAGGTAATTGATATGCATGAAGGGCATCATGGAATATTAGATGATATAGAAGATATGGATGATTTATTTGGAATAAGTGAGGAACACGACCACGATCATTGTCACGGTCATCATCACCACCATCACGATCATGACCATAATCATGATCATTCAGACGATAATCATAATAAGAAAAAGAAATTCGGTTTATTTAAGAAAAAAGAAGACTAATAAGTAATTTAACAACCATATATACCTGAGGGAATTTTCTTTCTCTCAGGTTTTAAATTATAAATTTATAAGAAAGGAGTATAAAATATGAATCGATTTATCACAAAAAATAAAATATACATTCTTCCAATGACTTTACTACTATTAAATATACTTGCTATTTTATTTCATTTTTTTATAAAAATTTCTCTTCCATTTCCATTTGAAATAATACCTCTAATAATAGGAGGATTTGTAGTAATAAGATCAACCTTGCTTGCGACTATTAAAAAGAGAAAGGTTACAGCTGGACTTTTAGTTGTTTTAGCTCTAATTGGAACTACATATGTGGGCGAATATTTATCTGGCTCAATAGTTTCATTTATGATGATTTTTGGAGAGTTTCTAGAGGATTTAACTATGAAAAAAACACAAAACGCAGTTCGCTCTCTTATAAAGCTAGTCCCTCATAAATGTAGAAAAAAAATTGGCGATAAATTCGAGCTAGTATCTATTCGAGAAGTCAGACCTGGGGATATAATCCAAGTTATCGCCGGCGAAAAAATTCCAGTCGATGGAATTATCAACAACGGTCAAGCCACAATAAACGAAGCTGCAATAACAGGAGAATCTATGCCTGTGGATAAAAGCGTTCATGACAAGGTATTTGTAGGTACTTTAAACGAAAACGGCGTAATCGAAATACTTACAGAAAAAATCGGAAATGAAACTATCCTTGGTCAAATTATAAAAACTGTAAAAAACGCTCAAGAAAACAAAGGTAATGTACAAAAAACTGCCGATAGATTTGCAGAATTCTTCCTTCCGACTATACTTTTCATATGCTTTTTAACTGCTATACTTACAAAGGATATAATGCGCGTGATGTCTATTTTAGTAATAGCTTGCCCATGTGCATTAGTTTTGGCGACTCCAACTGCTGTAATTGCCAGCGTCGGAAACGCAGCTAAAAAAGGCGTTCTAATAAAAGGCGGTGTTGTAATCGAGGAATTCGCAAAAGTCACAACTATATGCTTCGATAAAACTGGAACTATTACTAAAGGTACACCTGAGGTTGTGGATATGTTCATATGCGATCCATCTAAAAAAGAACAATTTTTAGAAGCACTAGCGATAGTGGAAAAAAATTCAGGTCATCCTATTGGAAAGTCTATCGTAAAATACCTTGTCGATAAGGAAAACATGGATATGAATAATATTCCAAATGGGGAATTCAACATGCTGTTTGGTCGAGGAGTAAAAGTAAAATTAGATGAAAAAATTTACGAGGTATCAAATAGAAGAGCTCTAGAAGAATTAAATTTTGAAGACTCTGATTCTGAAAAAATATATGAATTCTTAGATCACGAAGAAAAGCTTGGAAGAACAGCTCTAGTTGTACTTTCAAATAAAAATATACTAGGTTGCTTATCTGTAGCAGATACAGTAAGACCTTATATAAAGGATGCTATCAACGAATTAAAAACTCTAGGAATAGAAGACTTTGTAATGCTTACTGGCGATAATGAATATACAGCAAGCGCAATATGTGAAGAAGTCGGTATAGAACATTTTAAATCAAACCTTCTTCCACAAGAAAAGCTAGACTATATAAAGAAATTACAATCAGAAGGAAAACACGTAGCTATGATAGGCGATGGAATAAACGATGCCCCTGCACTTACACTTGCAAACGTAGGAATAGCGATGGGTATGGCAGGAACAGATATAGCATCAGATGCATCTGATATCACTCTGATGTCAGACAGAATAGATTTTCTATGCGAGACTCTAGCTCTTAGCCAAAGAACTTATTCTATCATAAAACAAAATATATGGGTCTTTGCGGTCCTTGTAAATATAGTTGGAATACTTTTATCTGGATTAGGCTTCTTAAACCCTATAGCAGCCGCTATAATCCACAATGCATCTTCAATTTTCGTAGTATTAAATTCCTCTAGAATGCTAGGATATAAGTACAAAAATGATAGAACAAGTAGTAAATTATCTATCCAATCTAATTAATATAAATACTACTATCGATTCCAACAACGAAACTGAAGGTGTGCTTTATATAAAAAAAGTATTCGACGAAATCGGCATCGAAAACAAAATTTACGAGCCCGTTCCCAACAAAGGAAATCTATATGCAGTCATCAGAGGAGAAAGCCAACAGTCTATTTTACTTCACAGCCACATAGATACAGCTAATTACAGCGAGGAAAATTGGCTCTTTCCTCCCGATAAAGCTACGATTGTCAATAACTGTGTTGTCGGTAGGGGCGCACTAGACTGCAAGGGCTTAACTGCTATTTGGATGGCAATTATGAAAAATATTTATTTACGTGAGAAAAAACCTAAAAATACTATCATATTTCTATGCACCTGCGAGGAGGAAAGTGGTGGACAATACGGAACAAAATGGATTATAGATAACACTAATATTCTAGACAATGTAAAATTAGTTTTAGGAGAAGGCGGTGGCTACCCTATTCAATTAGACAATAATATTTATTTCACAATTCAAACAGGAGAAATTTACATGAATTCCGAAGAGATAAATAATACAAATTATACACCAGATAAAATCGATGAAATTTTTAATAAAGCTATCAAAATGGGATATTACAATCAAAACACACTAGAATTTTACAACAAACGTCATTTACAAACAAAAAGAACAATTCCAGATAGATACTTTTATGAAAATGTAGATATTCTATTAAATAAAAGCCACACTTTTAACCACGAACTTATTTTCAACCTAATTCAAAAAGAACTTGCAGACTGTAAATTACTTCCTGTTATAACACCAGGATACAGCGATAATCGATTATTTAGACAAAAAGGAGTTCCTACATTAGGCTTTTTCCCTCTAGATATAAAAAACAATATCTCCGGCATACACGGAATCAACGAATACATTAGCTTTAAATCACTAAAATTCTCATATGATATTTTAACAAAAATAATCTGCCATATATTGTAAATAATCAAGTTTTTTCAACCTCTATTGTATTATAATTTAATTAACAAATATAATACTATGGAGGTTTTTTATGGCGAATTTATTAAGAGAAAAAATAAATAAAAACGAGAAAGTCTTAGGTACTTTCTTTGAACTAGGCTCAATGAGTGTAGTTGAATGCTTAGGTCAAACAGGACTTGATTTTATAATTATAGATAACGAACACGGACCTTTCGAGCCAGAAAGCTCAATGGATTACATGAGAGCTTGTGACAGTGTAGGTCTAGTTCCTCTAGTTAGAGTCCGCGAAGTATCAAGACCAGCAATTCTTAAGCCTTTAGACATAGGTGCAAAGGGACTTATCGTTCCTTGTATAGAAACAGTTGAACAAGCTAAAAAAGTCGTTGAGTACGGCAAATTTAGCCCTATAGGCAAAAGAGGCTTCTGCCCTTCTCGTAAAGATTACTGGGGATATTCTCATCCACAAGGACAACCAATAGAAGTTGGCATGCAAAAAGAAAACGAAGATACCCTAATCATACTACAATGCGAAACAGTTGGTTGCTTAGAAAACATAGAAACAATCGTATCTATGGATGGTGTAGATGGTATATTTATAGGACCTTTTGATCTATCAATTTCTATGGGAATTCCAGGTCAATTTGATAATCCAGAATTTTTAAAAGCTGTAGAAAGAATTTTAGCAGCTTGCAAAAAATACAATAAGATTTCTTCTGTATTTACTGGAAGATTTGATGATATCGATAAATACTACAAACAAGGCTTTGATATAGTTACTTATTCATTAGACGCTAATATTTTAGTAGATGGATTTAAAAATATAGTTGATAAAGCTAAAGAAGAATAATCAAATCAACATAAAATACGAAAGCTTTTTGGGGATGTAATCATCCCCTCTTAAACTTTTTGAACTAGTAACAATTCTGTAATTATATTTTTGATCTAATATAATTGACAATATCGAGTATCGATATTACACTTTAATTATAAATATCGATACTCGATATTATATTTTAAAAAGGAGGACACTATGGCTAGAAAACAGTTTCAAACTCTGTCTGAACCTATGTATTACGTACTTCTAGCGCTTACTGAAGAATGCTGTGGAGTCGACATCATGAAAAAGGTTGAAACTATTTCAAACGGAAGAATTCGAGTAGGACCTGGGACACTATATACCCTACTTAGAAAATTTCAGCAAGCAGGATTAATCAGAGAAACATCCGTGGAAGGCAGAAAAATAAGCTACATTATAACCGACGATGGTATAAACACATTAAAAGAAGAATACAACCGACTCCTAGTTATGGTCAACGATGGCAAGAATTTTTTAGACAGAAATTGATAAAAACTATTAATTCCATATGAAAAGGAGGTACCTTATGAAAGTAGGAAAAGATAAATTAATAAAATTTATTCGCTTCAATGAAAATGATTGTACTTCATTAGAGCTTTATTTAGAAAAAATGGCTGAAAAAGGGTGGATGCTTGACTCTATATCCCCTATTATGCGTTTTTTCCAATTTAAAAAATGTGAACCCCAAAAAGTCAAATTCTGTATAGATATACTTGAAGAGTGCTCTGAATCTACTGATTTATCATCATTTAATATGCCTAACTACATAGAGATTTGTGAAAGTACAGGTTGGAAACATATAATAAATATAGATAATACTACTGATTACCATTATTCATCTAGCTATCAAATATTTGTTTCCGATGATGTAAATACACCACCTATACAAACTGATGATACATTAAAATTAGAACCCGTATCAAAGGCAATTAAACAAAGATTTCTCACTAGTATAATTACTCTAGTTTTTATAAACTATATAGTATTTAAAGATTTTGTCGACTTAGAAAATCTTAATTGGATATATTTATTCGGTGTATTATTCTCTGCCCAATGTATAATTTCTGCAATAGAAAATTTTATATGGTTATATAGAGCTAAGAAAAGCTTAAATAAAAACGAACCTATTAGATATCCAAGTTTAAAATCATTAAAAATAAGATCTTTATTTATAATTTCATTAGACTTGATACT
>NZ_JBJDXL010000430.1:0-2818 GCF_051866655.1 Intestinibacter sp. | reverse complement strand
TATTAGTGATGCTATGGATTATTATTTTGACTTAGCAAATAAGGTAATACAAGAAGATTCTAATAAACATAAAGAACTAGAAATATTATTAAAGAAACATGATAATTGTCTCTGTGAGCAATGTACTGAAATAGAGGAAGAGATCTATAAGTATTTAGTTGAAAATTGTGGAGTAGAAACATTAGATGAATATGCTGAAAGTTATAATGATGATTCTGATGACTATATGTATAGTTCCTATTATTCTATAGAAGCAAAAAATCCAGAGAACGAGAAATATGCAGATATTATTCATAAAATAAATAACTTGTTTGAATACGATGCTCGTTATTGTTGAATATGAAAGTAATATTCAAAATAAAGTATCTAATTTATTAGGTTATACTCCTGTTATTTATACATTCGAGGATATGTTTTCTAAGTATAAAAATTCTACTAAGAAAAAATATCTTGCAACAGAAGAAATATTTTCATTAGCTTATGATACTACATTATCTAATTTAAAAAGAAGTGTGTGGATCTCTATAAATGAAGAAGATCTTTTATTAGTAGATAAAAAACTAAAGATATTAGAAATATGCAATTAGTAGTAAAAGTTCAATCTGCTTCCGATATAATAACTAATTCCAGTTCAGAGTTATTTAGTGTTCGTTCTGATTTATCTAAAAGCGAACTACTTTCTTTATTAAAGGGTGTAAACTCTAAGTTTCGTTATAAAGGCGATTGGTATAAGTTACCTAAAGAAGAACAAATAAAATACGATCATAATACTGGTATGGGAGGTATTCTAGAAATCCGAACATTTGATGATATATACAAAGAATGTTTGAAGTGGGTTCCTGATAATAAGAAGCGACTTTATACCAAAGAAATCTGTTCTCTACAATATGAAGAGCCTTTAGAAGAGTTAGAAAAGAGACTTGAAATATCTATTGATGAAGGATTTAGTCATACAATAGACTGGATTCTAGGAAACTTATATATTGTTGATTGTGATTCTCCTTGTGTAAAAAACAAAGAGGGAAGGGTTCTCAAAGTACTTAATTGGGATGAAGAGGACTACGTAGTTGATGATAATGGTAATAAAATAGAAGAATGAAATTTATAAGTCCCATACAATCATATAGTGATATAATAACTAATTCTAGCTCTGAAATTTTCTTAATGAAAGAATCGGATGCACATTACTATGATGAATTAGTAAATACAGGAGATTGTATCAGTATAGAATTAATAAATGATTTAGACTTTATAAAAAGTCATTGGTATTGTGATGAATTGTTCTGTGACTACTTAGGTGTCAGTTGGGAAGAGCTTATTAGTCACAAAGAGTATTACGATCGATTAATTGGTTTATATATAGTAGATATAGAAGACCATTTTTCTGGATGTCAAAAAGTATATGAAGCAGCAAGAGAAGACTGTCTCAGCAGTCAATATTGTCATTAATATTCAATCCTTTAGTGATATTATAACTAATAGTAGTAGTGAATTATTTTGTACTGTAAGTGGAAATGAGAATGTAATATTATTTATTAATAATCTTCTTTCCAGTCTATTTAAAGATGATGAGTATTATAGTGAGGATACTCCAACTTATCACCTTCTTTGTAAGTCTGACTTAGATAAAGAAGAGTTTTCAGAAAAACAATGGAAAGAACTCCCAGAATATAGCATACAAATTAATCTTCCCTATAGCTTGGGAGCCTGTGAGACATTTTTTATGGAAGGATTAAAAGCATTATTAGAAAATTCAGAAGTTAAAGGTAAGTATAAATTAGATTTCAATGGATAAGTTTAAAGATTTATTTAGTAAGATTAAGGTAAGAAAATTTCCTGATAAAAACTATCATGCAATCTGGAATAATCTCAAGACGGTAAGACTAGGTCATGGAGTTGCTAAAGAATTAGATCCTGATCGAGCTGAGTTCTATGATGTAGGAATTAACACTAGATGTAATGCTGAGTGTGATTTTTGCTATGTCAAGGCATCTTCTAAGGGAGTAGACTATGAGAATATTTGTGAAACTTGGAATAAATGGATGCAAACATTCCCAGAGGATAAAATTATCGAAGGGACTAATATCATAAGTACAGAAAAACCATTTCAAATTGCCTTGGGTCAAAATTAAAGGCTAAATGTTGTTATAAAAATTATCTTGATTTGTTTTGTGGTCTCAATAAAAATTTGTATTTTTGCATAATTAAAAATTTAATTATATGAAAAGACAAGGAATTTATAGAATTTTGAATCTAAAAAATAATAAATGTTATTATGGTTCAAGTTTGGATTTAGACAAAAGATTATATGAACACAAAAGAAATCTTAGATTAGGACAACATGATAATAAACATTTACAAAGTTCATGGAATAAATACACAGAAGATAGTTTTCAATTTGATATAATTGAAGAAATTCCGTTAATAGAAGATATAGACGAAAATAATAAAAATTTAAGAAGTATAGAAACAGATTATATTCAAAAGTATCAAACTTATAAAGATACTTATGGATATAATTTTATTCCTGGAGGAATAGGTACTCAAGGATTGCCATGTTCAGAAGAAAAGAAAGAGAAAATTTCAAAAGCTAATAAAGGAAGAATAGCTCATAATGTAGGAATACCTATGAGCGAAGAGCAGAAACAACTTTTGAAAGAAGTTAAAACTGAGAAATATGGTAAAGCTATAGATATTTATACTATTAATAAAGTATTTATAGAAACAATACCTTCTATAAGAGAAGCTAGCAGAAAATATAAAGTAGGAAGAAATACTATACAAGATTGCTGTAATAATTTAACCAATCCTATAAATT
>NZ_JBJDXL010000429.1:0-12834 GCF_051866655.1 Intestinibacter sp. | reverse complement strand
TCCTCCATTATAGGAACTAAGTCCTTTTCACTATATGAAGTAATTTTATCCATAAAATATTCCTTTCAGCTTAAATTATTCATCACTTAATTGAACTGTATCTGTCTGACTAAGCGGTATATCGTGAAGTCCTATTTGCTTGACTACGATGTCCTTTATATTATCCTTGTCCTCTTCCTCACAATAAACCCTCAAAGTATTTCTATTTACAAAAATAGTGCTCTTCTCTTCTCCATTTATAAATACAATACTTTTTCTAGTAAAATTTTTACCCTCTATACAAATCTGATTATCTTCTAAAGTCGCTTTTTCTAATGTTATATCCTTTGTTCCCATTTTCAAATTGCTCGCTTTAGTCTTTTCATCTTCATTTAGATAATAATCCTTTCCAAATAAAATATCGTACTCTACAAGCTCTAAATCTTTTTTATAATCCTCTTGACTTCCTAAAGTCTTGTGTATATTTTCCATAGGACCTAAATCTGAACCTGCAAGACTCAACATAATCGTACTCATTTGATAAGCAGATATATCTCCACCCTCAAAATCAGTATCTAAATCAAAATTGCTGTAAATAGCATATGGCGTAGTAGTTCTGTCTACACCTCCAGCATCTCGATTTAAGACATCTAAAGCAGGAGTATGATCTCCGTAAAAAACTACTATAGTATCTTCATCCATAGAATCGACTAAATCTACAACATCTCCAATAAATTCATCACTTTCATGAATTTTATTTATATAGTAATATATCTGATTAGTTTCTGTATCAGGCAAATTACTGCTTACTACCTTAATAGGAAACTCGTACTTATCAGAGTCAGTAGGATAAGGGCTGTGACCTTCAACTGATATTGTAAAAACTAAATCATTTTCTTCAGTAGAATTTAAGCATTCTTTTATGTATTTTGTCAATATTGTGTCCTTTGCCCAATTAGTCTCAGTTCTTTCTACATTGTCCATATATTCTATAGAAGTATATGTATCATATCCCAATGAACTATATGCTTTATTTCTATTATAAAAATTGCCTTGGTTGTTGTGTATTGCATGAGTTGAATAGCCCTGCTTTTTCAAGGTTGTAGCAACTGAATTTAAAGTCTCATGACCTAGGATAGTGTAATGTGGAACTTCACCATCTGTTAAAAATTCCAAATCTATTCCTGTCATTACTTCAAACTCTGTTCTAGCAGTTCCTCCTCCAATTGAAGGAGTCTTCATCTTTCCACTTATTCCATTTTTCATCAGCTTTCTAAAGTTCGGTATCGGATCCTGGCTATATAAAACACCATCAATTGTATTAGGATCCATAAAGCCTTCTAACTGAACAAATAATATATTTGGCTTTTTATCTGAACTATTTCCTATACTCTTTAATTCTGTACTGGCGACAGTTATACTGTCGTCATCAGCTGTTTTTTCATCGACTTTATTTCTTATAGCCAATATACTTTCTTGATTGTATTCATCTGGCTCAACTCTTATAAATCTCAAGCAAGATTCAATAGTTGAATAAACATATCCATTATATCTGTAAGTTTTGACCATATTTGCACTGTAGTATATTAAAGTTCTATCATTTACAAGCTTTAAATAATATGAATACATTCCGGCACATATTGCAACTGCCACTAATATATTGATATAGCTTGTAAATCTAGTGCTTCTCTTTTCTTTAATAAACAATATTACAAATCCCAATATTAAGGCTATTACTCCCACAATTGCAAGTATAACATTATTTTTTCCTAAAAAAGACTCTACCAATGGTAAAGCATCCCCTATGCAATAAACATCACAATATGCAATAGGTATTCCCCTAAATATAGATACTGCATAATTACAAAGAGATAATATAATCAAAATTCCACACACTAAAGCACAATAAAAAATCTTTTTCTTCAAAAAAACTAGTGGAGTCAATATCGACAATATAACTAGATAATCTAAAAGTAAGCACCATATTTGCCCCTCAGGTATATCTAAAAATATATAGAATTTATCCCATACATATTTCATAATAGGCGTCATCAACAAAATCAGTACAGCTTCACCTATATAATATTTTTTCTCATCCTTTTTAAATACAAAAATCATCGATAAAGGTAAAATTAAAATTAATCCTATCCCTAAATAAATAGTGCTATTATCTATAAACCCATAGCTTGTAGTACCCTTAGCAGATAAAATTTCTGTAATTAAAAAAAGAATAAATGCCGTATATATCAAGAATAATAATTCTTTGATTGAGCTTTTATTTGGTTTAAATTTTGTTTTATCAATTTTACTAAAAAACCTCATATTAATTTCCCCTTATTACTTCATTTTTACAGTAATATTTTAACATTAATTATCGTCATTTCAAAGTTTTGTCATGAAAATTTAAGAAACTGTTACATTACTAGCGCTTCATGTAACAGCTTCTTATTTTATAGTATTCCTCTTTCAATTAATTTCGCTTTAACTGTAGGATAATTATCTAAATCTGTATGTGGTAAAAAACTAGCAGCTCTCATTTTTCCTATGAAATCCTTAGCATCTTCTAGCCCAATGTAATGTATTCTTTCAGCTATGTCATCTACATCTTCAAGTAAGTTTCTATTCATAAGTAACTTATATGCTCCCTTTAGAGATGCATTTCCCGGGCAATGCATTTTAGATCTCTCTAAATCTGGATACATACCTATTGTGACAGCCGCTTCTACATCTAAATGTGTTCCAAAAGCCCCCGCTACATAAAAATCCTCTAAATCGTCTAGTGTAAGACCTACTTCTTCTAGTAAAAACGCAACCATTGTGTGTGCAGCTGATTTTGTCTTTAAAAATTGATTTATATCGCTTTGAGTAAATATTAATGATTGATCATTTCCGCTTTCTTCCTTTTTAGCATATTCTACTGCAAGCTGACCGTCTGCCTCTATTATATTTTCAGATGCTCCTTTTTTTATTACTCCAGAAAAGTCTACCCATCCATTTAAAAACATCTCTGCCAATAAATCTACTATACCAGAACCACATATTCCTAGAGGCTTTCCATCTTCTATAGTTGTGTATTTTATTTTATTGTCGATTATTTTTATAGTATCGATGGCACCCTTTCTAGCTCTCATGCCAAATTTACTTATACCACCTTCTAGTGCAGGACCTGCTGCTCCAGCTACAGCCACTAGAAAATCTTCATTTCCCATTACAAGCTCACCGTTTGTTCCTATATCTATAAATGCTGAAATTTCCTGTCTTTTATGTATTTCTGTGTACAGCATTCCACTTACTATATCGCCGCCAAAGTAATTTGCTACTGATGGAAAACAGTAAACATATCCATTTATAGGGATATCAATTTCTTCAGCTTTTATAAAGCTAGTTTGATTAAATACAGGTGTATAAGGTGTTTGGAATATAGTCCATGGATCTATATCAAGTAAAAAATGAATCATTGTAGTGTTTCCTGCTACTGTCATAATACTTATATCTTTTCCTGTTACACCAGTTTTTTCTGAAATTATATCAATTAATTCCTTAAAGGTATCTGTTGTTGCTTTATGTATTTCATGTAGTTTTTCTTTTGAATTTCTAGTATAGAATATTCTATTTAATATATCTTCTCCAAATGCAATTTGCTTATTAAATATACTTTCTTCTAAAATTATGTCTCCTGTAGTTAAATCTACGAATCTCATAATTACAGTTGTACTTCCCAAGTCCACGCACAATCCATAATTTCTACTTGTTGTATCACCTGGTTCAACCTCAGTAACTACCCAATCGTAATCGCGTTTTACTAATGTAACAGTTATCTCAAAATTAGCCTCTCTGCACATAGGATATAATTTTTTTATTATATTATAAGGTATAGTCACATTATCGTATTTTTCCTTTAGTGCTTTAAAAATTTTATCTCTATCGCTTTTTCTATTTTGATTATTTGGCATTTCTAATTTTAAAAATACTTTTTCACTCAATGCATTCATTTATTTCAACTCCTATCTTGATATAGATTTTTTTAATTTATTTTTTATTATATTAAATACTACAACTACAGTTATCCCAAATAACACTCCACAGCTATCTATCACCACATCTCTAAACTCACAGGAGCGACCTGGTACAAAATATTGGTGGATTTCATCAGAAGCTGCGTACAATACTGATATCAAAAATGCAGCTGTAAATTTATTTTTCAAATTAAACCTTTTAAAATAACTACATTCTACAAAACAAAGTCCTCCTAATACGGCATATGCACTAAAATGAGCTCCTTTTCTGACTACAAATTGCAAATCCTCTACTATATTATCTTGAATAGATTTATCAAGCCCTCTAAAATTTGCAAAAAACGTATTTAAAACGTTGTATGTAAATCCTCCACTTATATCTGAGGATTGTGTAGAATTTTTAGCTGACATACTAAATATAAATGCCATCCACAAAATTATAATTATCGCTAAAATAATTATTTTCGCTTTATCCTTCATTGCTTCACCTACCGATATAAAATTTATAATACTTCTAAACTATTATATCACTTATTTAAAAAAATAACTGAGCTTTTACATTGTAAATAACATAAAAGCCCAGTTATAATATGGTTATTAGCAATTAATTTTTATTATACAGTAATGTATAAAATTTTATATCAACTGTATTGATTTATTAGATATTGCAATTATTAATTTCTTGATATAACAACATACCTAGATTTCCATCCATAAATACATCCTCTTGTTTATCGGCAAAAATATATTTTGAAGCAATTCCCGTAAATATAATTATATTTGGTGAAAAATCCTCTTCAAATGATTTTCGACCGTTGATTACCATCTTAGAAAATCCCCAAGAGTAATCATTTAGATGAATTGTAGTAATCATTATATCTGCTAATATTTTACAAAGACCTCTAATTTTATCAACATCAGTAATTTCACCTTCTTGTAAATTTATATTGTAAAGTCTGGCTAAGTCCCTAATATCATTATCTAAATAAGTAATTGTGTTACTGTTTGAATCTATTTTCACTTGATCCACACCGATATTAAGACTTATAGTTCCTTTTGATTTCCCGTTTTGATAAAGACATACAGTAGTAACCTCGTCTTTTATATTAATTCTAGCAATAGAGGTTTGTCTGTCGCTTGATAAATTAATAGTATCTATGCTCTTATCTGACACAAGAAATCTTGATCCTTCGTTTTTATCAATAACCATATTGACAAACTTTTCATTCATAATTTTTCCCCCTAAAAACATAAAGAGACACCCTAAAATACTAAGATGCCCCATTGCAAATTAATTCTAATTTTCAAAATAATTTATATATTAAAATATAAATTTTATGCTTCTATAATAAATAATTTTCAAAAATTTGTCAATTTTATAACATTATTATTTTATAATATTTAAATTTTATGTATACAATATACTATATATAGATTTATATCACTTATTTTTAACCATAAAATATGCGTCCCATTCCTCATCATTATATTTTAACATGGCTTTTTTTCTCGATTCTACTTTGAAACCTACAGATTCATAGCATTTCTTCGCTGCTGGATTCACCTCAAAAACATTCAATGTAACTCTATCCACATTTAAAATATCAAAAGCATATTTTGTTATTAAATTAACAAGCTTCTTTCCATATCCTTTTCCTCTTTGTTCTGGATCTACTACGATAAATCCAATATGAGCACTATTAGCTTTATAATCAACATTTTTTATGGCTACATGTCCAATCGGCATTCCAGCTTCATCTAGCATCATAAAAACCCATCCATTTTCATCATCCTCAAATGTCTGTCTATGCTTAGATAATTGCTCCTTATCTAATGGATACTTATAAATACCTGCGCTCCACATATAAAATTTTCTCTCATCATCAAACCATTTTAATAAATATTTTTCATCTGTTTTTTTATATGGTCTCAGCCTCATATTAAAACTATTCTCCCTTCGAATTTTTAAATTTAAACTTTTTAATTTTCATTTTATTTTTGTACTTTGATTTTTTTGCTTTTCTAGTATTTTTATATTTTGCTTTCTTTATTTTCGCTTTTCTTTTATTCTTATACTTTGCCTTTTTCCTTTTGGTCTTTTCACTTTCCTTTATTCTTGCAGTTTTTTCATCCTCATCTTCAAAAATTCTAATCGCTCCATAAGTTAAAATAGCTGTCATCGCTATTTTGCGGCCTGTGTCTAAAGTTTTTTCAATTATATCCTTCATAGTAAAACCTCTTATTTTAATTAAAATATTTATCTATAAAATCCTTATTTAACATTATAACATAATACAAAATATTCATTCCAAGTTAAATATGCATATAAAAAATCCCCTAAAATTTTAGAGGACTTTTTATATATTATTTATATAAATTTTCAGGAGTAAATATAGAATATCTATTTTTATCTTTAAAAATATACTTTATTTTGCTTAACTTACTTGTTGTAAATCTCAACTTAGTTTCACAGATAATTATTCCTATAAAAATCACAACAAATCCTGCCAATAGCTTAGCTGTTAAAACCTCATTGTAGAATAATATAGATATCATAACACCAAACACAGATTCAAGGCTTAAAATAATAGATGCTGATGTTGAATTAATTTTTTCTAAAGCTACTACTTGAATTAATAAACATAAAGCTGTAGCAAACACACCTAAATATATTATTCCTAAAACTGCACCTTTAGTATAAACTACTGGCATATCTTGTTTGGCTATTACAACAGTCCATCCTAAAACTGCTACTACCGCTATTTGTATAAAAGCAAGTACTGTAGAATCGTTGCCCTCTTTACTTGAAAACTCAGCTGTAAGCATAATATTTACAGCGTAGAAAAAAGTAGATACTAAAATAATTCCATCACCTAATGTGATTTTAGCTCCTTTTTCAACAGAAACAAGTGCTACACCTATTACGCATATAATAGCTGATATTACACTGTATTTATCTGGCTTTCTCTTGAAAAATGCCCAAGATAAAAAAGGCACCATTACACAGAATGTAGCTGATAAAAAGGCACATTTACCTGCTGTTGAACCGTATTCCATTCCCAATACTTGTAGATAGTATCCTCCAAATAATGCAACCCCCATCATAATTCCGTGTTTTAACTCTGTTTTGCTCATATTTTTTATCTTTTTAAAATAAACCACAAATAAAATAATTGTGGCTATCGTAAATCTAGAAGCATTTATAAATGCTGATGACATTGTATTTGTAGCATCCTTTATAACAACAAATGTACTTCCCCATATGATAGCACATAATATTAAACAAACTTTATAAAATAATTCTCTGTTATTTTTCAATCTAACCACTCTCCTTTACAATTATCTGATGAGATAATTATATAAAAACGGAGAGATTAAGTTTTTGTATAAATTTAAATTTTATCGTAAAATTTTTGTAATAATTACAATCACCTTCACATTTAATAAAATCTAAGCCCTCATACCTATAAACATACCTATAATATAAGGAATTAACCAAATTGCCCACACAACAATACTGAATTTATGAAATACTTTTCTAGCATTTTCATCATTTTTAATTAAAATAACAGTTGCCCAAATAGCATGAAATGCCATTAAAATTAATGCAATCAAACCTGTTATCCCGTGAATATTAAAGCTAAAACCAGTTCCAGAAATTTTTCCCATAACAGTTGTTCCTGTAGTATCACAAATAAATCCTAACCAAAAAATTGCAGCATGCCATTTTAATAAAGTTCCATTTTTCTTTTCAGCAAAAACTCCAATCGTATAAAATATTAACGCCAATGTTATAGTGACAATTGCTAAAATAAGTAATTTTGACATAAAATACACCTCCAAATCATTTTTTTATTCTTATATATTTTGATATATCATAAATAACTTTATCCCAAGTGATAACTGTTCATAAAATTCAAATTCTGAATTTTTTATACCAAATATCTCTTTTAATTTACTAATTCTATATCTAACTGTATTTTCGTGAAGATTTATTATTTTTGCGGTTTCCTTTATATTTCCTCCTGATTTAATATAAGCTATAGAAGTATCTAATAATTCTGTATTGTACTTTTGATCGTATTGCTTTATTTTCCCAACAGTCTCATTGTAAAAACTCCTCATATGGCTATCACTATAAGATGGCATCAATATTTTATAAACACCTATCTCATAATAATATTTTTTATTTTGCTCTTCTATAGAGGCTACCCTCATAGCATACATAGCTTCCTTAAGTGCCATATTTAACTCGTCTATATTTTTATGAAAATTACTAACTCCTACATAATAATCATTTAAATTTACAAATAGACTAGACATTGCAAGACCGACTAATTTACTAAAATCAATGTCCTTTTTTTCTCTATGCCTATCCTCATAAGTATATACAATAAATATTGCTCCATGGTATCTATACGCTGCATGACTTATTTCTAAATCTCTATTTAAGGTATTTATTATACTAGATAAATTATTTTCTTCTATATATTTCTTAGGCTTTAAACATATCGAAAATAAATTATTTTTAAAAGAGATATTAAAATCCTTAGCCATATTTTTTACGCTGGACTTATCGAGCTCCTCCTTCAATAAAATACCTATCTTTGCCTCTTTGAAGCTCATGCTGTTTTTTTCTTTGTTTTTGTCATAAATTTCAGTGACTATATCTTCATAATAAGAGCCCTTTTTATCGAACATAAAAATAGGAAAATCCATATCATTTGCGTATTCGATAACTTCATCTGGCAAAACATCATAGTAGATATTTTTGACTGCCAAAGCTCCTACTCCATCTGAAACCAACCCCTTGACGCTCTCTAATATCAAGCTAGGATCGTCTTTTGCATATATAAGACTACTTAAAACAAAATCTCCTCTTCTAAAAACAGTAACTATCGGTTTATTAGACAAGCTTCTCTCATATTCGTAATCTAATATCGAAGCTCCTTCAATTTCTCTATCTAAGCCTCTATATCCTGCAACTAATTTAAAATCTTTTAAAGTCGGAAGTTTCATCGCTTCTAATATAGTAATTGCCATAAATTCAACTCCTTATCAAATACCTTTGCTACTTATTAATTATAGATTATATTTAAACATAATAAAACAACTCCCCGAAATATAAATCTCAAGAAGTTGTTCATATTAATAATATTTATGCCCTAATTCTGCAAAGTTATTCTACTTTATTTAATTATATTACTTTGAATTATTCAGTAACTATAGATATTTGAGTTCCGATGTCTAATTTTGGCATGTCAGCTTTTTCTACATTTATAGTTCCTGGTAATGTTGCTTCAGTTGATCCGTCGAATGAAATAGTAACGTGTCCTAAATTTTCAAGATTTCTTTGAGCTATTTCTCCTAAAGCTGTTATTTTGAATTTTGCTCCGTCTATAACTACGAATTGTCCTGGTTTGATTTCTTCTGTAGCATTTTTAACATCTATGCAATAACAGAAATCCTTTAATGTATCTGGAGCGTTATCTCCAAATAATATAAACATTGATTCTCCTTCAAATGAATCTACTAATGCACCTTTGCTTTTTACTTTATTATCGTATATTACTGCCATAATAATACCCCCTATATTAAAATATTATTTATTTTTAATTTTTAATTTTCTATATTAGAAAAATATAATCTATCTATCTTTAATTAAATGATAGCAGATAAACTATATTTTTATAACATAATATTGTAAATTTATACGTTTTATTATTCATTTGCATCATTTAATATTTACCTAGGAAGTAAATAGTTATTATTTACTTCCTAGTATCTTATTTTTTTAGTACACAACTTATTTAAAAAGGTTTTATCTAATTAATTTAAATATCTTTTAATTTTTTTCAATCAGTATATCTTATTGATATAATCCTATCGAGCATACCCAAGCTATTAAAACTCTTGGTACACCTGTTAAGAAACGAGAGTATAATACTGCTGGAACACCAACTTCAACTGTTTCAGCTTCTGCTTCAGCAAGTCCTAAACCAACTGGAACGAAGTCACAAGCACATTGAGTATTTATTGCGAATAATGCAGGTAATGCAAGTGATGGAGCTATATTACCTTTACCTATTTCAACACCTATTAAAGTACCTATTACTTGAGCTATAACTGCACCAGGTCCAAGTAATGGAGATAAGAAAGGTAGTGAACAAATGAACCCTAATATTACAAGACCTATACCATTTCCAGCAAGTGGAATCATTATCTTAGCAAACCAGTCACCTATACCAGATCCTTGGATTATACCTATTAGTAATGCAACGAATCCCATGAATGGTAAGATTGTATTTATCATTGTTTGTATTGCATCTCTAGCAGCTTGATAGAAAGTATTTACTACTTTACCAGCTCCCATACCGATTTTAGTTATTAAACTTTTGTTTTCTTCTCCTGCTAATGTTTCAGAGATTTTTTTGTCTGAGCTATATCTAAATTGTTTTTCTTCTTTCTTTTCTTCAGTAGCTTCTGCTTTTACTTCTTCTTTTGCTTCAGCTTTTACTGCTGATGGATCTGCTGGTTCTATTTCATCTAGACCAACTGCTGATACATATATATCTTCTGTTATAAATTTAGCTAATGGTCCACTTTTTCCTACTGGCATTACGTTTATAGTAGGTATTCTCTTTTGTGGGTATATACCACATCTAAGTGTTCCACCACAGTCTATTATTACTAGGAATATTTGTTCTTCTGGAACTGATGTTTTAAATCCGTTTACTGCTTCACAACCAGTAAGTTCTACTATTTTATCAACTATGTCTGGTTTTGCACCTCCACCAGTTATGTAAAGTAATACATTTTTTTCTTCAGTTGGTTGAACTGTTAATGGTCCACCAAATCCACTTGGTCCTTTATTTATTTTAATTGCATTATATTTAGACATTTATTTACTCCTCCCTAATTGTTACAACATAAATTCTATATTTCAAATTTACTTAAAATCTTAAGCTTCTTTTAATTCGTTACTTAATTCTATTCCTTGTTGTTTCATAACCATCTTAGTAGTAAAGTCTGTTGCCCATCCACTTAAGAAGTTACAAACTAAACCAACTAACATATATCTTACTGCAAGTGGCATATAGCTTAATCCTAATGTTGTTATACCGTTTGCGATTCCTAAGAATATGAATACTTCACCTGGATTGATGTGTGGGAATACACCACTACTTGTATGACAGAAATATGAAGCTGATGCATAATAACTTGGTTTTACTCTTTCTGGCATAAATCTACCAAGTGATAAAGCCATTGGGTTACCTAACATGAATGCTCCTAAGAATGGAACTATCATATATCTTAATAAAGGATTCTTTGCTGAAAACTTAGCAAATTTGTTTATTTTATTTTGCCCTACTAATGCTATTAAAGTGTTCATTGCTATAAGTAGTAATAATACTTTTGGAACTATACCACTTACCCATGATACGAAAGTATCAGCACCTACTGTAAATAAATTCATAAATCCTTCAGCGAAACTAACTATTAAATCCATACTATTTTCCTCCTCTTATTTTTGAGTTGCTAAATTTTTTATTGAACCTGTAAGTCTACTTAATGGACTTTCTGGCTCTGCTACTTCACCACCGCTCATTATTACGTTGTAGTTAGAAGAGGCTTCAAGTATGGCACCTTGCACTTGTTTTGGAAATCCCTTTGCGTCTTCTTTTGTTAATGTTGATACATTTAAACCTTCAAAGCCCTTTAATTTCTTAAATCTCGCAAGTACTGTCACACCTGACATATATGAGCTATCTAATATAATACCGTTGTCGTCTACTGCAAACATTACAATTGATCCTGCCTTAAAGGCACCTTTTTTCTTTCCAATAGCTACTTTTCCTTTTCTTCTAAGCTCTCCAAAATGTTTTGTAAAACTTTTCATTTGAATCATGCCAAGTGCGTATTGTGCTAAGAACGCTATACCAAAACAAATTAATAAAAACCAAAAGTTCATGCTCTCTTCTCCCTTCATTAATTAAATATATTATCTTGTTTTATGAAATACAGTAATAATTCTTTATAGTCTTTTACCTTCGAAATATTTTCAATAATCTCTTTATCTTTAGCAATAGCAATTATCTCATCGTAAATTTTAACCAATATAGCATCGTCCTTTTCGTCGCTATCTGGTATTGCTAATAAAAATACGACCTTTAAGTTATCAGATTTTTTATTCTTATCTTCCTCTGAAAATACTCCTATAGCAAATACTATTTTTTCTGTTTCATAATTTATAGCATGTGGTAAAGCTATATTTTGATCAAAAACCATCGTCGATTTCGATTCTCTTATGTGAATTCTTTCTTTAAAACCTTCATCTACATAACCTGCTTCGTAAAGGTTGTCTATCATAAAATCTACATTTTCTATATAAGATTTATTTCTATCTAGTATAAAAAACTTTTCTTCATCTAATAAACTAAGTACCAAAGATTCCATTCCTTGTAGCATTGGAATATCTAACTTTTCTGTATATCTTACGCTTTCAATCTTGTTTTTAAGCTGATTTTCATCAAATATTTCTTTTAAATGAATAATCGGTGTACTTGTATCACATTCAAATTTTATTGTCGATAAAACTAAATCGTATTCATCCAAAATTTCTTTATTTACTTGACTATCTGAAAACATATCTAGCTTAGTATCTATATCCACTATTTTTCTAAGCTGAGCAGCTATCAATCTAGCTGTTATCTTACCTGTTCCACAAATAATTGCTATAGAGCATATTTTATTTTGTTCGTAAGTATTTTCGGAAATAAATACACTGAAATAAACTGCTAAGAATCCTAGCTCATCCTTTGATACCTTCTTTTTAGTT
>NZ_JBJDXL010000428.1:0-12866 GCF_051866655.1 Intestinibacter sp. | reverse complement strand
AAATAAATTAAATAATATATCTCATAATCAAAATTTAAGCGACACTATAAGTAAATTAAATAATATAAATTCAAAAATAGAAACCTCACTTGCTTATTTAAGTAAAATAAAAGGCCAAGTTGAGTCAAATGAACAACCTTCTTTAGATAACTTAAATAATCTGCTTACAGTTGCAAATGATATTAATATGGTCACAGCAGGAATATTAAACAACTATGATTCATCTATTAAAAACCCTATAAATAATATTTTTTCTCAAGGTATAACTGTTTCTGAGGATGTCGGTAAGCTATTACAAAATGCTAAAAACGAAATCCCTAAGGTAAAAAGCTTATTATCTAGTCTTTCAGGATTTTCAGAAAATGCTCAAGAAACGATTGACCTTGCTAATGAAAAAATCCCTAAAGCTAAAACTATCCTAAATGACTTTATAGATGCTTTAGATAAAATAAACAATGGTGAAGATACAAAAAAACTTATCGATTTCTTAAAAAACGATGTTATAACTAATGCCAGCTTCTTAGAATCACCTGTAGATATAGTTGAACATACGCTATACCCTATGACTAATTATGGTGCTTCTATGACACCTTTTTATACTACTCTTTCTCTGTGGGTTGGTATATTGCTATTAACATCACTTTTAACTACTGAGGTTCATGTTTGCCATAATAATAAGGACGATAATGACAACCTTACTGATACCTATAGACCTTATCAAGTTTATCTTGGTAGAGGACTTACATTTTTATCATTAGCTCTTATTCAGGCACTTATAGTAAGTGTAGGTGATATTTTTATACTTAAAGTAAAAATGGCTAATCCATTCTTATTTGTGCTTATATGTTTATTTGTAAGTATAGTATTTAATTTTATAGTATATTCTCTAGTATCTTTATTTGGAAATATAGGAAAAGCTATAGGTGTAATTTTGTTAGTTCTTCAAGTTGCTGGATCTGGTGGTACATTCCCTATTCAGGTAACACCTAAATTTTTCCAAATGATGTATCCTTTCTTACCATTTACTTATGGTATTTCAGCTATGAGAGAGGCTATAGGTGGTATATATTTTCCTAACTTAAGAATAGATTTCTGTGTATTATTTGTATTTCTTATAACTGCGATACTTATAAATATATTCCTTAAAGCTCCAATCAATAGATTACTTCACAAATTTGTATCTAAATTAGAGGATAGTCATTTAGTAGAATAAACATACTCTATACAATTAATCTAAAAAATGCAAAGTCTAGAATTATATTTTCTTTGACTTTGCATTTTTTAGAATAGTATTTCAGTTAAAATACTAAGATTCTTCTATTCTAAGCATTCTATATCCAACACCTACATGTGTTTGTATATATTTAGGTTTTGATGTATCTATCTCAATTTTCTTTCTAAGGGTTGCCATAAAAACTCTAAGTGAAGTTACATCACTACCTAATGTATTTCCCCAAACCTCTTTGATTAAAAATGTATGAGTCAATACTTTTCCGACATTTTTTGCAAGAACACATAATAATTTATATTCTATAGGTGTTAAATGTAATTCTTCGTCATTCATATATGCACAGCCTTGAACATAATTAATTTTCAAATCTCCATTTATAAATATCGAATTAGATTCTATATTGCTATTTACATAGTTTAATCTTCTAAATATAACTCTTACTCTAGCTAACAACTCCTCTACAGAAAATGGTTTAGTCAAGTAATCATCTGCACCTGCATCTAATGCTTCAATTTTATCTTTGTCTTCCGTTCTGGCACTAATTACTATTATAGGTTTGTTAGACCATGTACGCATTTTTTTTATTATATCTATGCCATCTATATCTGGCAACCCTAAATCTAATAGAACTATATCTGGGTTTCCAGATAAAATCTCCATTAAACCTTGATTTCCTGTTTCAGCTGTATGAAATTTATAATTTTGCATTTCTAAAGCAGTGGTGATAAGATTTTTTACTGCCAAATCATCTTCTATAACTAATATACTATGTTTATTCATATAAATTGACCTCCTGTGCTTTTAAAGTAAAATAAAATACACTTCCTTTTCCATCTTTTTCATTGTCACAAACACCGATTTCTCCTCCATGAGCATTTATAATAGATTTACATAGAGCAAGTCCAAGACCTAACCCTCTTCTACTATCTGCTATATTACTGTCTTTGTTATGTATACTATAGAACATATCAAATATTTTTTCTTTGCTCTCATTTGGTATACCATTTCCATCATCTGAAATTTTTACTATAACATAATCTTTATCTTTCTTTTCAACTGAAACAACTATCTTTGATCCAGCTGGAGTATACTTAATAGCATTGTCAACTATATTTACTATAACTTGTATAATCAATCTAGAATCCATCTTAGCTAAAATCACGTCTTCAATTGGTTTTTTGATAATTTCATGCTCCTTACTCTTTCTACTTAAATGTCTCAACGATTCATCTATTACCTCTTCTACTACCTCGGGAACTAGATTTATATTCATAGAATTATCTTCAATCTTTGTTACAGCTAATATATTTTCTACTATTTCTAAAAGCCATATAGAATCATCATAAATGTCGCTGTATAAATTTTTCTTTTTACCTTCACTTAAAACTATATTGCCATCTATCAAAACACCTGCATTTCCCATTATTGATGTAAGTGGTGTTCTTAGATCGTGTGATATTGATCTCAATAAATTAGCTCTTAGTTCTTCTTTTTCTGCCTTCATAGTTTCTTCTTCTTTTTTTCTACTGAATAAATCTTTTTCTAAGGCTAAACCACACTCCCCAATTATAGATAGTACTAAATCATTTTCAGAAGCTTCTATTTCACTATCCTTTAGTGATATCCCTATTACACCATATACTTGCTCTCTACTTCTAACTGCCAAATAAATACAATTTGAACCTTGTAGAGTACTAGTCGATTTCCCTGCACGTTTATTATTTTTGAAAACCCATTGTGCAACCTCTCTCTCTTTGTGGTTATCGTAATTTTCTTGCTTATCTCCATCTACTAAAGAATATATATTTAGCTCTAGATTCTTTTGTTCATCGGGACTATAATATATAATACTTTTATTTAGTAATTTTCTAAGCTGTTTTACAGTAAATTTTATTATATCATCGCTATTTTTAGCCTGTTGAATTATTTGGTTTGTTTCAAGCAATACATTTGTTCTATATGCTGATTGCACAGCAACTTGAGCTTGTTTTTTTATCTTTGACGCCAAGCTTCCTGTAAGTAAAGCTGCTATAAACATCGTCAAAAATGTAATTGGATAATCTGAGTCATATGCATTAAATGTATATAATGGCTCTGTAAACAAGAAATTAAAAATTAATACACTAAGTAATGATGATATCACACAACAAAGAACACTATTTGTAACAATAGATGTAAATAATACCCCTAAAATATATACTGTTATTATATTTGCATCTCTTATTCCAAATGAATAAAAACCGAAGCCAATTACTGTCGCAATAAGTAAAATTAATAAAGTCTTTAAAACGTCCTTTACAGATATAATTTCAAAATCCTCATTCTTATTTTTTTCTTTTTCATCTTTAATTTTTTTCTTATATTCTGATTTTCTATCTGGAATTATATATATATCTATATTAGGAGCGTATGCTATAAGCTTGTCTGCAAAAGAAGCCTTAGAAAAGGCTCCCTTTCTTTTAGTACTACTTCTTCCCATAACAATTTTAGATATGTGCATTAATTTTGCAAATTCTGCTATTTGAAATGCAATATCTTCTCCAAAAACTATTTCAATTTTAGCACCAAGCTGTTCTGCTAATTTCATATTGCTTTTTAATCTCAATCTATCTTCTGTATCTAAATTCTCATTTTGCTCTGTTTCAACATATATAGCGGTAAATTTTCCATTAAATGCAGTCGCCATTCGAGCTCCTGTTCTTATAATTTTAGCATTTGATGGAGATGAAGAAAGACATACTAAAACATGTTCCTCTGTAAAATAATAGCCTTCACCTACACCAAATTTTTCAGAAATTTTATTTATTCTATCAGCCGTTCTTCTAAGTGCTATTGCTCTTAAAGCTCTTAAATTTTCTAATGTAAATAAATTGTTCAATATTATTTCTGCTGATTCTTTTTTATATATTTTCCCCTGATTTAATCTTTCGACTAATTCCTCAGGTTCTATATCCACAAGTTCGACTTGATTTGCATTGTCAAATACCCTATCTGGTATTCTCTCATTTACAGATATCCCTGTAATAGAATTTACTATATCGTTTAAACTCTCGATATGTTGAACATTTACTGTAGAATATACATCAATACCCTCATTTAGTAATTCCTCTATATCTTGATATCTCTTTATATGTCTACATCCATCTGCGTTTGTATGCGCCAATTCATCGACTAATACAACCTCTGGATGTCTTTTTATAGTTTCATCTAAATTAAATTCCTTTAATGTAATTCCTTTATATTTTATTTCTAAATTTTCTATTTGTTCTAATCCATCTAAAAGCGCTGTTGTCTCTAATCTCATATGTGGTTCTACATATCCTACAACAACATCTACACCTTGATTTTTCAAATCATGTGCGGCATTAAGCATAGCATATGTCTTACCGACTCCTGCTGCATATCCGAAAAAAATTTTTAATTTACCAGTTTTTTTAGTATCTTCTTCATATTTTATTTTCTTCGATATGTCTTCTGGATTTGACCTCATTTTAATTCCTCCCAAAATATTCTTTTTAAAAATATATTCATTATATATTATAACTCTAAATTTTTAGTTCCAAAAATCATTTTATTTCATAAATATATAACATAAAATTAAAAAAGTATTTATAAAAAAGACTCAATACAAATTTTGTTTTGCATTAAGCCTCTTTTACTAATAAAATTTATTTTGTTAACTGCTTTATATCACTATGTCTTCCCATAACCATCAAGCTCTCATCATTTGAAAATACATGATTTGGGTCGATCATTGGATGTAGCTTTCCATTTTTTTTCGTAGCCAAAATACTTATATTGTATTTATTTCTTATCGATTTTTCTATTATACTTTTTCCCCTCCACGAGTTAGGGACAGCAATTTCATATATACCGTATTCCTCATTAAGCTCTATGTAATCAAATATATTCTTCGCTCCAAATTTTACAGCTAGCTTTTCTGCTATATCTCTTTCAGCATAAACAACATAATCAGCACCATTTCTGAGCAAAAGCTTTTTATGAACATCTCGACTAGCTCTTGCTATTATAAAATTTGCACCTAAGTCCTTTAATAGCACTGTAATTTCTAGAGTGGTTTGGAAATTATCTCCTATGGCTATTACACATATATCAAAATTTCTTACACCTATAGATTTTATAAACATTTCATTTCTAGCATCTCCTATTTGGATATTGCTAACTATATCTATAGAAGAATCTGCTATTTCTTCATCTCTCTCTATAGCAAATACTTCATTACCCTCTTCTATTAATTTTTGTGACATATGTCTTCCAAATCTACCTAATCCTATTACTAAAACAGATTTCATAAAAATACCTTCTTTCTATAATTAAAACATTATTTAATACTGAATATTTTTTAACCGATTTTTATCTTTTCATGTGGCAACTTTGAAACTTTTATTCTTTTATTTGATGAAAATGCTAATAATATAGTAATAGAACCAACTCTACCAAATAACATCAACATAGACAATATAAACTCAGATAATGCACACAAATTAGAAGTTATACCTATAGTCAAACCAACTGTAGCAATAGCCGATACACACTCAAATAAGGAAGTTAGCATAGATATATTTTCAATGCTTGAAATTATTAAAGATGAAACAACACAAAGTATTATGTACATCATAAATACACACGAAGCATCCTGCAAAGAACTTTCCTCTAATCTTCTACCAAAGCACTCTACTTCTTTTTTTCTTCTAAATGTGGATAATATACTTAATGTTAACACTGCAAAAGTAGTCGTTTTTATACCCCCAGCTGTAGAACCAGTTGAGCCTCCAATTAACATAAGACATATCATTAAAAATAAGCTAGATTCCTTCATAGCTGCTAAATCCATCGTATTAAACCCTGCTGTTCTAGTAGTTACTGATTGAAACACAGACATTAAAATCTTTTCAGGCAAGCTTTTTCCTTCAAAAACTACATTATTATTTTCAATAATAAATATAAGTAACGCACCAGATAAAATTAAGAAGACGGTTACACTAACAACTATCTTTGTATGCAATTTATATTTTTTAAATTTTAGTTTTTTATCCACTAAATCCTTCCATACAAAAAAACCTAACCCACCTATTACTATAAGTGCCATAATTATAATATTAAAATACCAATTGTCATAGACACTAGTTAAAGATGAAAACTTTGTATAATTTCCCATAAGATCAAATCCGGCATTACAAAATGCAGATATTGAATGAAAGACAGAAAAATATAATCCCTTTAAAGGTCCTAATCTAGGACAAAAATAAAAGCTTAAAAGCAAGGCACCACCTAATTCCAATATAAAGCTTCCGCGAATTATAAATTTGGTCATTCTAATAATACCACCCATTTGCGGTGCTGCAATTGATTCCTGCATAGCATATCTAGAATTCATACCTATTTTTGCACCTGTAATAGAAATTATACTTATAGCAAATGTTACAAATCCAATACCTCCAATTTGTATTAATAATAAAATTACAATTTGTCCAAATAAAGACCAGTATGTATATGTATCAAATCTTATAAGTCCTGTAACACAAGTAGCTGATGTAGCTGTAAAAAAGCAATCTAAAAACGATGTTCTTTGACCTGCTCTAGTAGCAATAGGCAACATTAGCAATAGAGCTCCTATTAATATAATTAAACAATATCCAGCTAAAATTTTCTTCATTGGTGAAATTTCACTCATTTTCTTAGTAAAAAAATCCATATTATTCCTCCCAATAATCTCGCTTGTAAATTATAAATTAAGCTTCTAATTTTTAATTATTTAACCAGATTATAATCATTACATAAAATTCCAATCATAACTATTATATGAAATTCTAAATTAAGAAAATATAAATAAAATCTTCTTTGTATAAAGATTGTATAAAGATTATATATACACTTTTATATCTTTATGCAATCTTTATATCTATATTTTTTTGTTAATACAAATTTAATATTATTTTTGTTAGAATTATCACAAATAATATTATTAATTTAAATCTTCAAGATTTTAGCTACTTACTTTTAAATTAATAAAGCATTTTTTCTGTGTTAGGGGGCATTAATATGACTGAAATATTGCTTATAATTGTATTAATATTGACTTTTATATTATTTTATTTCATTGTCAAATTTTTCGATGATTCCATGTCTAATATGAAATCTAATACAAGAAAAAATTAATATATAACGCAAAAATTAAGCGAGGGTCTTAACAGAACTCTCGCTTAATTCGTTATTAATCTACTTTTTCACACCAAGAATAATTTACATAATACTGACCATCTACTAAACCACTATTTTCATTTACAACCTTGACTCTCTTTCCATCGTATTTAGCCCCAAAGCTCTTCTCAACAGATGTAATTTTACCTTGGCTTTTTTTAACTGCTTCAAAATATTTATCCTTTACAAAAATATACTTTCCATCCTTATCAAAACCTAAACTCATAAAATCACCTCTAAAATATAATTAGTATTTTCATATACTAAAAAAGCATTGTCAGATTATATAATTAACTTTGACAATGCTTTTAAATGCTTTAGTTAAACTATAAAGTTTTAATTAAATATAGCTTAATCAATTAACAATTTTGATTCATTTGATGAACTTTATCGAATTCATCTTGAATTTCTTTTGAAGGTTCTTTGTCTAATTTACTTACTATATAAATTACTATTGCTGATAATATAAATCCAGGAACTATTTCATATAGACCGAATATTCCACCATAGATAGTGCCTAAATTTCTCCATATTATAGAAGTTACACCACCTGTTACTAAACCAGCAATTGCACCTTTTTTAGTAGTTCTCTTCCAGAATAAAGAGAATATCATTATTGGTCCGAATGTAGCCCCAAATCCTGCCCAAGCATTTTCAACAAGACCTAAAACTGTATTATTTGGATTTAAAGCTATAATTACAGCTATTATAGATACCACGACAACTGTCAAACGACTGACTGCCATTAATTCTCTATCACTAGCATTTTTTCTAAATTTAGCTTTGTAGAAATCTTCAGTTATTGCTGAAGCTGTAACTAAAAGTTGAGAATCCGCTGTACTCATTACAGCTGCAAGTATAGCTGCTAGGAATAATGCTGCTATAATAATTGGGAATATTTTCATAACCATTAATATATAAACTGTTTCTCCAGATGTACTGCTTAAATCTTCAGTTAAGAATACTCTACCTAACATACCAACTAAAGTCGCTGCAGCAAGAGAGAATACTACCCAAACCATAGCTATTCTTCTTGATTTTTTAACACTTTTAGCATCTTTTATGCCCATGAATCTAACTAATATATGAGGTTGTCCAAAATATCCAAGCCCCCAAGCAAGTGATGATACTACACTTATAAGTGCTATAGATGATCCATCAAGTGTTATAAACGGATTTAGCATATTTACATTTACTGCTTCTATTCTAGCTAATGTAGCATCTATTCCTCCCATGTTAATTACTGCAGCACAAGGAACTATTACTATAGCTATAAACATAAGTATACCTTGAACTAAATCTGTCCAACATACAGCGAAAAATCCACCTGCAAAAGTATAAGATACAACAACTAATGCACATATAAATAAAGCCACTGTATAGTCAATACCAAATACTGTTGAGAATAATTTTCCTCCTGAAACAAATGCAGATGCTGTATACACTAAGAAGAATATTAATATAAATAATGAACTTACAACTCTAATGATATTTTGATCATCTCTGTATCTTTTTCCTAAAAATTGTGGTATTGTTATTGAATCACATACCTCAGTATAATTTCTAAGTCTTTTAGCAACTAACTTCCAGTTAAAATAAGTCCCTATTGTTAATCCTACTGCAATCCATCCTGCTTCTAAACCTGCAAGATATGCAGCTCCTGGTAGACCCATTAGCATCCATCCACTCATGTCTGACGCTTGTGCACTAAGTGATACTACCCAACTTCCTAATTTTCTTCCACCTAAAAAGTAATCTTCTGTATTACTAGTTTTCTTATATGCCATAAGACCAATTAATAGCATCATAACTAGATATAAAACGAAAATCACAATTATAGTAAGATTGTTTTGTATCAAATTAATTCCCTCCTAATCCTATAATTATCTAAGTTATTTTCCATATTATTATATTTTTAGACAATTATTCCATTATATTTACATATTTATACTATAATATTATTATTTACTATAGTCAATAATATTATTTTTTTTTATATAAAAATTCTTTATTGTTTATAAAATTAAGCTATATATTTCAAATACTTTGTATAATAAATACGCTATATTTCTCTAAAAAACAATAAATTACAATAAAATATTTATACTTTACAAAAAATAGAGATGATATAAATCATCTCCAATTTTTTATTTCTTTCATTATTTTTGCGTATCTCTATTTATTGAATAATCCCTTTATCCATCCAAAGAAGCCTTGTTTTTCTTCTGTATTGTCTTTATTTTGAGCATCTGTTTTATCAGTATTTTGTTCTTGAGCACTATCTTCTGATTCTTGAACCTTAAATACAAATCTGACTTTACCATTCATATTATCGTCAATTCCTGAGAAGTTGTTGTATTCTTCTGCTGCATTTACTAATTCGTCCTTTACATCCATTACGTTATCTATTTCTGTTATCAATTCATCGCCTTGGTCTTTTAATTCATCTAAGCCATCTTCCTTTAACTGAACAGCTCCATCATATAATTTATCAGTACCATCTGCTAATGTAGATATACCGTCTTTTATTTTTGTAGAATTTGTACTTAATTGTGATGAACCATTTTTAAGCTCAGCCACACCATTTGTTAGGCTACTTGCTCCTGACACTAATTTGCCTGTTCCTTCTGACAATTGTTTACTTCCTGCATACGCACTATTTGTAGCTGATGATAATGTAGCACTTCCTGATTTTAAATCTCCTCCTGCTTTTGCAAATTGACTTAAATTTGTTCCAAATGTTTGTGAGCCACTTGCTAATTGTGATGAACCATTTTTAAGCTCAGCCACGCCATTTGTTAGAGCACTTGCTCCTGATACTAATTTTCCTGTTCCTTCTGATAATTGTTTACTTCCTGCATATGCGCTGTCTGTAGCAGCTGCTAATTTGCTTGAAGAATCGTTAAGTGTAGTTCCAGCTCCTGCAAATTCACCTAATTTAGAGCTAAATTGTGATGAACCATCTTTAAGCTGTGATAATCCTGATTTTAAGCTGGATGCACCGTCAGAAGCAGAATTTATACCGCCTTTAACTGATTTTAATCCTTCTTCTTGTTTAGATGCTACAGTTTTAAGTCCAGCACTTATTTGATCTAAGCTAGATGCTGCTTTATCTAAATCTTTAGATTGTTCTTGTAAACTTTGACCTAAACTAACTATTTGACTTGCAAGCTCACTGTCTCCATCTGCTGCTGCTTTTTGAGCTAAAGCTTCTATTTGCGCTTTTAGCTCGCTGTTATCTGATGATGATAATTTTGAAGATACTTGAGATACTGAATCAGCTAATGAGTCCACCTTATCTGTAGAGCTTATTAAGCTATCTACTCCATCTCCCAATTGATTTAAACCGCTATTTAAGCTCTTCGCCCCACTATATGCAGAAGCTATACCGTTATCTATACTATTATATGATTCATCTAATTTATTTGCGTTACTTACATAGCTTTGTACACCACTTGCAAATTTTGTTTGTGATGAGCTCAATTCTTTAAGTCCACTATTTAAAGAGTTTGCACCATTATCCAATGTTGGTAAGCTATCTGTAAGTGTTTTTGCTCCACTGCTCAATGAACTTATTCCATTATCTAATGAACTTATTCCTGAATTTATTTGTGAATAAGCTGCATCTAATTTATCGGCACTACTTGTATATTCAAATATTCCTGAGTTTAGAGTTTGTTGACCATCGTTTATTTGTTTTAATCCACTTGTCAAGCTTAATGCTCCATCATTCAACGTTGGCAAGCTATTTGCTAAAGTATCTGCTCCACTTTTTAATGTTCCTATACCACTATCTAGTGTTTTTAATCCATTATCAAATTTACTGTAATTTGAATTTAGAGTTTCAGTTCCATCTGCAACTTGCTTTGCTCCGTCTACTAAGTCTGCTCCACCTTGTTGCAATTTATCTAAAGAATCCTTTAATTCACCAAAATCCATATCTTCATCTATGTCTTCCAATGTTCCTGTTATATCGCTAGTAACTGCAAACATTATTGTAGGAATTTGAAAATCAGTTGTATTACCTGTTATAACTATTTCATCCTTCAAATTTAGATAATCGTTCATATCTTTACTTAAATCTAGTGATTCACTAAGTCCTGGCAATGATACAAATGTTATAGATGCATTGTTACCTTCATCTAACATTATACCAGCACTAGTTTCTATATCTTTAAAATTGTCTCTATTTAAGGCAATTTCTCCAGCTGCTAAAAACGGAGTATATATTACTCTTTTTTCTCCATCTATTGTAGCAGTCTTCTTTATGTTGTTTTTTAATTTTATAGTTATTTTAAAGCTACCACTTTGACCTTTTATTTCTTTAGGATTTACTTCTTTACCGTTCAATTCATATTTTATATTTACATCTATTGGCAATTTTTCATTTGTTTCACCTTGATAGTATAGATCATCTCCACTTACGTTCCATCTAACATCATTTCCGCTTATTGTCGGTTGTTCATCGCCTTTTATATTTTTTATATTTGTTAGTTTACTTACATCCTTTATACTTCCTAATGATGTATCGCTTTTTATCCAATCAGAGACAATATTTTTAATTACATCTCCATTTTCATCTAATATCGAATATACTGTTTCATCTTTAGTTACTTTATTATCACTTTGTGCAAATACGCATACACTATTTGCTGCAACTAAAGCCGCTGTTGCCATAGCTATTGATTTCTTTTTCATGATTAATCTCCCTCCATTATTTAATGTCCTCTTTACGATTTTATATAAACTTATCTTTAATATCTAATTAACTGCTTCTATTTTATTTTCAAAATTTTTACTAGTTTTTCTTATAATAGGTTCAAATACAAGTAATAATGCTGGCAATATGAATATAATCATAAGCATACTTATTATTGCACCTCTAGACATCAAGCTACATAGAGAACCTATAAGCTCTAGTTGTGATATAACACCTACACCTATAGTAGCTGAGAAGAATGATAACGCACTTGTCATTATTGAACCAGCACAGTGTTGTATTGCTGACTTCATAGCTTCAAACTTATCATCTGTATAAGCTAGCTCTTCTCTAAATCTAGAAGTCATAAGTATCGCATAATCGACTGTTGCTCCTAATTGAATAGTTCCTAAAACTATAGATGCTATAAATGGTTCTACCTTTCCTGTATAGTAAGGTATTCCTAAGTTTGCAAATATAGCACATTCAATCGCTGCTACTAATACCACCGGTAGAGATATTGATTTAAATACTATAGCTATTATTACAAATATAGCTACTATTGAAACTGCACTTACTTTCTTGAAGTCTGAATCTGCAATTCTTATCAAGTCTTTTGTAAGAGGAGCTTCTCCACTTATAAGACCATTTTTATCGTATTTATGAACTATATTTTCGATTTCTGTCAATTGAGCATTACACTCATCTGATGCT
>NZ_JBJDXL010000427.1:0-2834 GCF_051866655.1 Intestinibacter sp. | reverse complement strand
TAAATTCATAGGTGGTCACGGTACTACTTTAGGTGGAGTTGTAGTAGACAGCGGTAACTTCGACTGGATAGGAAGTGGAAAATTCCCTTGCTTAACTGAACCAGATATGTCTTACAATGGACTTAATTATGCAAAGGATGTAGGAGCTGCAGCTTATGCAACTAAATTAAAGGTTCAATGGCTAAGAGACTCTGGTGCTTGCTTAAGTCCATTCAGTGCATTTATGCTATTACAAGGTCTTGAAACTATGTCACTTAGAATAGAAAGACATATTTCAAATACAAAAGCTATAACTGAATTTTTAAACAACCATCCACAAGTTGCATGGGTTAATTATCCAGGATTAAAAGACAATAAATACTATGAATTAGGTCAAAAATACCTACCAAAAGGAGCAGGCTCAATATTTACATTTGGTATAAAGGGAGGACTAGAAGCTGGTAAGAAATTTATAGAAAGCCTTCAAATATTCTCTCACCTTGCAAATGTTGCCGATGCAAAATCACTAGTTATACATCCTGCAAGTACTACACATGCTCAACTTAACGAAGAAGAACAAATCGCAGCAGGTGTTAGACCTGATATGATAAGAATGTCTGTAGGTATAGAAGATATAGACGACTTACTATGGGATTTAGACCAAGCTTTAAAAGCAACTTTATAGGAAAAAAATATTGTAAAAAAATACCAACCGGTATATAATAAATAAATGATAAGAAGTAGCTATCGATATATTGTGTATTGATAGCTACTTAATTTATGTGAAAAATTTTATTTGAAAGAAGTGATTTTAATGGATGCAAGTCAGAATAAAATAAACTATTTGTTTTCTAATGCAGATTTAAAGAAATTAATTGGTCCATTGATAGTGGAACAATTGCTTTTAATAGTAGTTGGCTTGGTGGACTCGATTATGGTGGCAAGCGTAGGAGAATCGGCGGTATCGGCAGTATCTTTAGTAGATACTATAATGGTACTTATAACACAGGTTTTTACAGCATTAGGAACTGGTGGTGCTGTTGTCGCAGGTCAATTTTTAGGTCAAAAAAATGAGAAAAAATCATGTGAAGCATCAGATCAACTGATCTTATTCTTATTAGTCAGCTCAATTGTAGTTATGATTATAGGATATCTTTTAAAGAACTTTATATTATACAAGGTATTTGGGACATTAGAGGCTGATGTAATGTATCATGCTACTATATATTTATTGATAGTATTTTTATCAATTCCGGGAATAGCTATTTATAATGGAGCAGCGGCTTTATTTAGAGCTATGGGAAATTCTAATATAACTATGAAAATATCAATTCTTATGAACAGTGTAAACTTCATAGGAAATGCGGTTATGATATATGGACTAAAGATGGGCGTTATGGGCGCTGCTATTCCAACTGTATTTTCTAGATATTTGGCAGCTGTAATAGCATTTTACCTTATAAGAAATCAAAAATTACAAATTCACTTATCTGAAAAAATGTGCTTTCATTTTGATGGAAGCATGATAAAGAGAATCTTGTATATAGGTGTTCCAAATGGATTGGAAAATAGTATGTTCCAGCTTGGAAAAATAGTAGTTTTAAATTTAGTTGCTAGCTTCGGAACAGCGTCTATAGCTGCAAATGCAGTTAGTAACTGCTTAGCTCTTTTTCAAATAGTTCCAGGAATGGCTATAGGTCAAGCAGTTCTAGCAGTAACATCACAGTGCGTAGGTGCAAATGATGAGTATCAAACAAAATACTATACTAAAAAACTGCTAAAATTTACATATATCGGTATGATAATTACTAATATAATTATATTTATAGCATTAGCTCCGATTTTAGATGTATATAATTTATCACAAGAAACATCGCAAATGGCTAGAGATATTATAATTTATCACGGAGTCATGGGAATGCTGATTTGGCCTTTATCATTTACATTGCCAAATACTCTTAGAGCTTGTAACGATGTTAAATTCTGTATGATAGTTTGTATAGTTTCAATGTGGATTTTTAGAATAGGATTTAGTTATATTGTAGGTAAGTTCATGGGCTGGGGAGTATTCGGCGTATGGGTTGCTATGACAATAGACTGGATGGTTAGAAGTGTATTTTTCGTATGGAGATATTTTAGCGGAAGATGGAAGCTATATTGGTATTAATTAAAAAATCCCTGGATAGATTGGTGTTTATCTGTCCAGGGATTTTTTCAAAATATATTAATCTACAACCATTACAGAATTGAAGCTAGATTCTTTATCATCTACAGTTAATTTTATATTATCGTAGTAATTTATTTTGTCGTCAGAGACTGTAGTATTTTTTTGGTAGATTACAAATAACTTCTGCGACAATTCTTCAGGATTATCTTTTTTGCTTAGGTAAGCTACAATATTTAAAGTATCGTCCTCTATATTACAGCTTATGTCGGTAAATTCGTTTTTTAAGCCTAAGAAATATATATAAGTATTAGAGCTAGTATTTATCTGATAAACACCCTCTTCTAGAGAAGTGTCATCGATTATATTTTTAATTTTTCTATTGTTTAATGCAGATATATCTATTTTATTTAATTTTACCATGTTCTCTGAATCGTTGCTATGACTACATCCAAAGCAAAAAATACTCGATATAATTAATGTCATAATTAATATTTTTTTCATAGGATTCTCCTTAATTAATATTATTTTAGAGATAATACATTTTTTACGTGAATCATAGTTCCTATTAAAAGGCAATCTTCATCTATATTGAATTTAGAGTTGTGGATAGGGTAAGCGGCATTTTTATCTTCGTTACCACATCCTAAGTTGAAAAATACACCTGGTACTTTTTGTAAAAACCATGAGA
>NZ_JBJDXL010000426.1:0-2838 GCF_051866655.1 Intestinibacter sp. | reverse complement strand
CGACAGCGAAAAATTTTTTATTGAAAAATATAGAAAATTAAACAATCTAGATAAAATTAAAATCGAAGGTATGATCGATTTAAAGCTTGTAGAAAGCTCAGAAAATCACTGTTAAATTAAACATTGTTTCTACAACAGCTCTAGATTAAAAATTTTTAATTTGTATGATAAAATAGAAAAGACACAAGAAGTATCTTTTCTATTTTATTTTTTCATTCTTATTTTCTACTGAGAAATATATTTTATTTTTTTATAAATCAACAAAAATCTCCTCTACAGAAGTCCCGAAGAATCTAGCTAAATCCATCGCCAATGAAAGACTAGGCTTTCTAACGCCCAACTCTATCATCCCATAATAACTAGTCGTAATCCCAACAGCCCTTGCCACAGCTTTTTGTGTTAAATTATTTTGTGCTCTCAATTCTTTTAATCTATTCATCTTGTTTCCTCCTTAAATTTTATTAATTTCATTTTATATGTCAAAAGCTGGCAGTTGTAATTTGCGTTTTTATCCATGCAAATCTTCAATAATTACCCACCTGGGTAATATCTATATAAATCAGATACCAATATAATGAAATTAAAAACAAATTAGGTGGTGAAGGTAATGAAGTTACTCAAAAATCTAACTTTATGTATATGTATAATTTTAAGCATCTCACTAATAGGATGTTCAAGTAAGACAACTGTTCAAAGCAGCAGTAGCACTAAAGTAACAGAAAACAAAAAAACAGATGAAAAATCTGAGGATCAAGAAACATTTACATGCTCAATATGCAATAAAGAATACCCTATATCTGAAAAGAGAAGCATTGAAAATGTAGAAGGTACAGTAGTTGCAACTGGTTGTAAATCTTGTATTGCAAAGCTTCCACAAGATGCCGACGATTCAGGAGATACTACAAGCAATTCTAATAGCTCTACAAAAAAATCATCTACGAAGCAAACTACAACAAAAAAATCATCTACATTTACATGCCCAATGTGCAACAAAAAATACCCTATATCTGAAAAGAGAAGCATTAAAAATGTAGAAGGTGCAGTAGTTGCAACTGGTTGTAAATCTTGTATTGCAAAGCTTCCACAAGATGCCGACGATTCAGGAGATACTACAAGCAAAAAATACGAATGTGGAATTTGTGGTGGAGATTCAAGATATTGCGACTGTTGTAGAGAATGTGGAAATACAGCAGAAGATTGCACATGTTATGACTCAGAAGTCCAAGGCGGAGACAATTTCTAAGCTTATTACCTCCCTGTTATGATATAATAAATTCAAAAAGCAGGGAGGTTTTTAAATGCTATCATATAACGAACAACTACAATTTGCACTAGAACTAGCTATTGAAAAACACAAAAATCAAAAGGACAAATCAGGAAAACCCTACATACTACATCCACTTCACGTAATGGAAACTGTTAAAAGCGATGATGCAAAAATAGTGGCAATTTTACACGATATAATAGAAGATACAGATGTAACTGAAGAAGATCTACTAAATGCAGGACTTTCAAAGCATATAGTAGATGCAGTGGTAATGCTTACAAAACCAGACGATATAGATTACATGGATTATGTGAAAAAATTGAGTTCAAATCCTCTGGCAAAGGAAGTAAAATTAGCCGATTTACAAAACAACATGGATCTAAGAAGGCTTTCTACTTTAACAGAAAGGGATTTAGATAGAAATAGAAAATATCAAATAGCCTACCATTATTTAATAAATACCAAATAGCTACAAAATATTTACAAAACTGACAATAATTTGTGACAAAATCGAATTTAGTGGTATAATTATCTGTAAGTAAATTTTAAAATATTAATGGAGGATAAATCTTATGTCAAAATTCTTAAATGAATTTAAAGAATTTGCTCTTAGAGGAAATGTCCTAGACTTAGCTGTCGGTGTTATTATAGGGGGCGCATTCCAAGGTGTAGTTAATTCTTTAGTTCAAGATATAATATCTCCTATAATAGGGCTATTTGCTAATCAAGATTTCAGCAACCTAGTAATAAATATTGGAGATGTTCAGATTAAATACGGCTCTTTTATTACAGCAATTATAAACTTTATAATTATGGCATTTGTTATATTCTTAATAGTTAAAAGTATGAATAAACTTGCCAGCCTTGGAAAACATGAAGAAGTTGCAACTGAAGCAGAACCTACTACAAAAGTATGTCCTTACTGCTGTAGCGAAATACCAATAAGTGCTACTCGTTGCCCAAATTGTACTTCTGAATTAAAATAATCCAATAATTGGTAAACTGCTAAAAACCTGCTTTATTATTCAGCATTTTAGCAGTTTACATTTAATCAAAAGTAATCACATTCTAATTTCTTTTCTTACTTTTACATTTACTAATATAATTCATAAAATCAAATGAATTTAACGCTATAATAAACTCTTTATTTTTAAAAATAAATTAATATAAAACACTTAAAGTATAAAGTGCGATACACTTTTCTATGTGTTATAATAAAATAAATAGGGATTTTTTTATATTTTGGGTTTTATTAATGAAAAGGGGGATTAAAAATGGACTATAATTATTCGAATAATCATGAAGATAATTTTCAAGATGAATCTGCTGAAATAATCGGCTATTGCGGAGTTTGTGATTGTGAAATAAAAGCAAACGACCCATATTATCATTATTATGAATATGATATGATATGCTCTAAATGTGTACAAGACGATTCTATAGCACAATGTGAAAAATGCTATACATACTTCAAAATTGAAGATTTGACAAAATATGAATGTGATGGAAAAGTTCGTTACTTCTGTGAAGCACATGATCCAGAAGACGTAAATACAATTGATTTTTCTGAT
>NZ_JBJDXL010000425.1:0-2841 GCF_051866655.1 Intestinibacter sp. | reverse complement strand
GTGAAGCGTCTTGAGATTATTGTCATTTCTTCCTCTCTACAGTTCATTCCTATAGCTTTTTGGATTTCTAGTATATTGACCTAGTGAAGTCTAACTTTTCCACAGTATTTAGCTAATATTCTAGCTAGGTCTCTTACCTTTTCCATTGATTTTTCACTTGTGAATGGATATGTGTGGAAGTGGATACATTCTACCTCTACACCTCTTTTTGCTACCATCCATGACGCAACTGGTGAGTCTATTCCTCCTGATAGTAGAGACATCGCCTTGCCGTTAGTTCCTATAGGAAGTCCACCATAGCCAGGCACTGTATCGCTGTATGCTGCTATGTTGTGCTCTCTAAGCTCACATTTTATTTTGACTTCTGGCTCTCTTAAATCAACTGGTATTTTTCCTTCAGTTTTGCTAAGTAAATATCCACCGATATCTATACTCATTTCTTGTGATGTCATTCTGAAGGATTTGTCGCCTCTTCTACTTTCTACCTTGAAGCTCTTGTAGCCTTGTTCTATCTTTTCTTCTAGAACTTTAACTGCTGTGTCCTTTAGCATTTGGTATGCTTCTTCTATATCATCTGATCTTCTGTCTAATTTTATAACTGGGCATACTCCTACTATACCGAATACCTTTTTAACCTCTTCCATTACTTCTTCGTAATCGTAGTCGCCAAGCTCAACATATACTCTGCCGTATTCTTTGTATACGTCAAATTTTCCTAATGGCTTTAACATATTTTTTATGTTTTTTATTAATTTATTTTCAAATATATATCTGTTTTTTCCTTTGATTCCTATTTCTCCGTATTTTACAATTAACGCGTTATACACTTTTTCACGCTGCCAAACTATGTTGTATTTGGCATACTCCTTTCTGTTTTATCTATCTTCTTCTACCTATTATCATTCTTAAATCTGATACTGATTCTTTTAATACCTTTACAACTTCTCTTATTTCTTCTTCTGTGTTTAGGTCACTTAAGCTGAATCTTATTGCTCCTTCGATTTCTTCAGCAGATAGACCTATAGCATTTAATACATGACTTCCCTTTTTCTTAGAAGAACAAGCAGAGCCTGTAGACACGTATATTTCCTTTTGTTCTAAATAATGAAGAAGTACTTCTCCCTTAACACCTCTAAATGAAACATTTAAAACATGACAAACTCCATCCTCTGGAGAATTTATCTTGACATTGTCTATATTTTCTACAATTTCTTTCTTTAGAAGGTCTCTAAGCGATCTTATCTTATCTATAGTTCCTTGTAAATCTTGATTTAATATCTCTACAGCCTTACCTAATCCGTATATTCCTGGCACGTTTTCTGTTCCTGATCTCACGCCTATTTCTTGTCCGCCACCAGTAAGAAGAGGTTTTATTCTGTTATTTTCTTTTACATACATAAATCCAATTCCCTTAGGTCCATGTAGCTTATGACCACTCACGCTCATGAAGTCTATGTTGTATTTTGATGGTCTGAATTTTATTTTAGCATAGGATTGTACCGCATCTACATGAAAATAAACCTTTTGTTTTAGAGTTTTTAGATATTTACCGATTTCTTCTATAGGTTGAATAGCTCCAATTTCGTTGTTTACATGCATTATAGATACTAAAAATGTGTCGTCCTTTATAGCATTTTTCAAATCGTCTATTGATATTTTTCCTTGTGAATCTACTGGTAAATAAGTCACTTCAAATCCTTGCTCCTCTAAATCCTTTAAAGTGTTTAGAACAGAAGGATGCTCTATACATGTAGATATTATATGTTTTTTAGTTTTTTTATTTAAATTAGCAACACTTCTTATTATAGTGTTGTTACATTCTGTACCGCCTGATGTAAAATATATCTCTGTTTCCTTAGCTCCTAAGCTTCTCGCAATATTTCTTCTGATTTCTTTTATTTCTCTCTCAACTTCTATACCTTTTTTGTATATAGCTGATGGATTTCCGTATTGATTAGCAAGAGCGGCGACCATCTTGTCCACTACTTCTGGATAAGGCTTAGTTGTTGCACTATTATCTAAATATATTTCCAATTCGTACACCGTCCTTTCTGTAAATAACTCATAATATTATACCATTAAAAGATTTACTTTTTAAGGGATTGATTTCAAAAATTAATTATAAAATGCAAAAGTCAATTCTTTCATTATATTTAATTTAAAATTTTATTAGTTATATTATTTTATTTTTTTGAACATAATATAACATATCTCTAAGATAACTTTTGAATATATATGTAAAGTAACCATTTATAATCATATTTTTGAGAATAATTACCAGTTGCAGTTTTTGTCGAAATTTGATATTATATATTCAAGGTTATCCCCCAGATAGCCATACTAATATTTCTATTCGAATACCCCTTTTGAGAATAGACTTTATATTATTTATTATTGTTAAATTGAAACGGAATCAGTTTGACCCCTAGAAAAAAGAGCTTCCCCTGGCTCTTTTTTTATTTTATTTTTTGGATATTTTATATTATTTGAAAACAAAAATATCCAAAAGGTAGCAACAAAAAAACACTAGCTTGTTTAAGCTAGTGCCATAATAATTTTTATTATTAAATTTCTATTTATTATAATTATATATAAAATATATTTACAAAAAACCCTTCTACAAAGTATTGTTTATTTTTTCTTTAAAGAAAAAACTCATTAAATTAAATATTCATCATTATAACTATTTTTAATAATAAAACAATTGTAATATTCATAATATACCCTCTCTTTCAAACTATCATGAACTTACATAAGAAAAATAAATGTTATCCATAGAAACATAACACATTATACAAGTCTATATTTTTTTAATATATTTATATAATAAAAATAACATCT
>NZ_JBJDXL010000424.1:0-2852 GCF_051866655.1 Intestinibacter sp. | reverse complement strand
CGCCGACCATAATAAGTGAAACAGAAGGACCTGTATATTTCTCCGGCTCTTCCGAAGCTGCCTCTTCTGGCACCGCTTCACCATCAGACTCCTTGTCCGTGGAGGCTTCTGTGTCACTCATTTCTGCGGAAAAGTTATCCACGCTTTCTGTTTCTGCCACTGCATTATCCACAGCGGTTTCTTCTGTTTTGTTGAAATAGTCGTCTTGATATCCCATAGATTTTGCCAATAATCTAAACATATCCCAGTCGCTTTTGCATTCTCCCGGTGGATTTATTATTTTTTTCGCAGTTGCCAAAGTGCAGTATCCATAAGAAGTATAGACATCTGTTTGTTCTACAGAAAAAGTCGCAGGAAGTACGATATCTGCATATTTTGCTGTGTCTGTCATAAATCTTTCATGAACTACGGTAAATAAATCCTCTCTTAAAAGACCTTTTATCATTTTGTTTTGGTTGCTTATAGAGCATACTGGATTTGATGCATAGACAAATAGGCTTTTAATTGGATTTGTTTCATCGTTTAACGCTGATGAAACTTGGTTTATATTTACTATTCTCGCCTTATTGGTTCTAAAATCGTTGCGTGCTATTACATTTTTATCTATATACGATTGAGAAGACGGCGATGTACCACATAACCCACCACCTGGATATTTTATAGCACCTGTAAATATTGATAGTATTGTTATAAGTCTTACTGTCATTCCACCGTTTGTATATCTAGAATTTCCGCTACCTAGAATGATTGCTGGCGCTTTTGCTTTTGCGTATTCTCTAGCTAGATTTACGATTATTTCTTTTGAAACTCCAGTTATTTTTTCTGCCCATTCTGGTGTATAGTTAGTTAAAGTTTCTTTGAATTCCTCATATCCTATAGTATTTTCTAATAAAAATTCTTCGTCTTGAAGATTTTCCTCCACCATTACATTCATCATCGCAAGCGCCAAGGCTCCGTCAGTTCCTGGTTTTATCAAAACAACTTGGTCGCAATATTTTTCCATTGGTTTTGAGTAAACTTCTATTAAAACTACTTTTTTACCTTGCTTTCTAGCTTTGATTAATTCAGGCATAGTTTGGATTCGAGTCGCCTTCATATTGCTTCCCCAAACTATATAGTAATCGCTGTCTTTAAGCTCCCTAGGATCTAGTGCTCCTGTAGTTCCCATTACTGAATTATATCCTGCTCCTTTAGCAGAAGAACATAGAGTTTTAACTAATGAACATGCCCCTATTTTGTTGAACAATGCATCTCCACAATTTCTCTGTATAACACTCATAACCCCTGAGTAGTAGACAGGAAGAATCGCACTTGGACCTTGTTCTTTTATGATTTGTTTCCATTTAGTAGTTATTTCTTCTACAGCTTCATCCCATGTTATTGGCTTGAATTTTCCTTCTCCCTTTTTTCCAATTCTTTTTATTGGAGTTAGAATTCTATCTTGTGAGTGAATAGATTTTTCGTATTTTCTCATTTTCTTGCAAATTAGACCATTTGTAGCAGGATGATTTTCATCTCCTGTTACTTTAAATATCTTTTGTCCATCTGTTTCTACTAATAATCCACATGAAGTCGGACAATCATATGGACATATAGTTTTTTTCTTTTCCATATCACACCTCTTTTTATATATCTTTATTCAACTTATATTATTAAATACCGACTAAACTACAGTCACTAAAAATTTAACCGCTTCTATTTTTACCTTACCTAACTCTACACACTTAAAAGGATTTTTTATTATATCGATATATGGAATGCCTATTACATTATTAACTTTATAAATATAATAACTATCACCATATTTTTTAGCTGCTTCTATTTCTTCCCCAGTTAAATAAAACTCTTTCTTACTTTCCTGTAAACACTTAACCTTTATATATATTTTGTTTCCTTCCAAATCATAAGACAGTATATCATAGCCACTATCATTATCTTCTTGATTAATCAATTCTATATTTTGAGCTAAATCTAATTTATTATTATCTAACAATCGCTGTTTTTCATAATCAAAAATAAGTTCTTCACCTTTTAATTTTATTTTATTCGTAATTTTTATATTCTTATTTAAATTTTTTACAGTTAAATGTATTTTTTTACCTTCATTAAATTCTGACTTATTTATCATTAAAAATGATAAATTATTAAACTCTAACATACATGATGAATAATAATTTTTACTTCCATCATAAATTTTATATTCATTTCCTTTTTTATTTTCATATTCATACTGAACTTGATTCATTCCATAGATATTACATTTTGGGCAATAACTAACTTCAGATAATATAGGATAAATACCTTCTGTAGTTTTAGTAATTACTACTTCATGTTTATTTTCTAATACTTCACCACAACAACTACATTTATTATCATTAAATTCAAATAATTCAAACAAAACATTTGTCTTTTCTTTATTTAATTTATAATATTTATTTTTATTTATCATAACTTGATCAATAAACTTTGTATTTTGTTCTAATAATATATTTTTTTGTAAATATAATTCATTTTGATTTTTATTTTCATTAAATTTATTAGTTATGAATAAATTTATCTCAGGTATAAAATTTGATATTTCTTTAACTTCATTTTTATTTAAAATTTTATTTTCTACAAACATTTTTATTTGTTTATACAATCTTCTATTATATAAGCTTTGTATTATTTGTTTATTATTTGTAGATATTCCTAATAATCCCAACTTCATTTCAAAAAAATTATTTTTTATTAAAATATAATTTATTATATCTGCCAAAAAAACATTATACTCATCTGTATGTAATAAGTTTATATCATTTGATAAATCACAAAAATTTCTTAATTTTAAATACATATTTTTAGCTAAATCA
>NZ_JBJDXL010000423.1:0-2854 GCF_051866655.1 Intestinibacter sp. | reverse complement strand
TAGGAATTCACTTGACTCCTACAATTGATGGAAATGTATTTATAGGACCAAGTAGTGAATATATAGACGAGAGAGACGATTACTCAGCTACTCAAAAGATAATGGACTTATTGATTAAAGACGGTGGAAGAATATTCCCTCATATAAATAGAGGCGATTTCATAAGAAATTTCGCTGGAATCAGACCTAAGCTTGCTTCAAAGGAAGAAGGTGGATACCACGATTTCGTAATAGAAAGAAGAGAAGAAGCTCCAAATACTATAAATCTTGTTGGAATCGAGTCTCCAGGACTTACAAGCTCAACTCCAATCGCTAAGTATGTAGTTTCTCTAATGAAGGAAAAAGAAGAGCTTACAGTAAACGAAAGCTTCAATCCAATTAGAAAGCCTATAGTTACTTTTGCAGATAAATCTATAGAAGAAAAAGAAGCTCTAATCAAAGAAAATCCTGATTACGGAGAAGTAATCTGTAGATGTCAAACTATAACTAAGGCAGAAATACTTCAAGCTATAAACAACCCACTAGGCGTCGAAACTCTAACTGGAATCAAATACAGATGTAGAGCCATGATGGGTAGATGTCAAGGTGGATATTGTGAAACTAGAATAGCAGGACTTTTAGAAGAGGTTAAAAATAAGGATAGAAAAGACGTGTTGTATTCTAGAGAAAACTCTAATATGTTTGTAGGAAAGGTGAGAGACTAATGATTGAAAATAAAGATGTAGTAATAGTTGGAGGTGGACCTGCAGGTCTTGCAGCAGCACTTGAACTTAAAAATAAAGGAATAGAAGATATACTTATAGTAGAAAGAGAAGATAAATTAGGTGGAATACTAAAGCAATGTATCCACGATGGATTTGGTCTGACTAGATTTAAAGAAACTCTAAGCGGACCAGAATACGCAGATAGATTTATAAAGGAAGTCGAAAAACAAGGAATCGACTACATAACAGATGCGACAGTTATAGATGTGACTAACGACAAGCTTGTAATCGCCGCGACTAGAGATGGCTTAAAGCAATACAAGGCAAAGGCAGTAGTTTTGACTATGGGATGTAGAGAGAGAACTAGAGGTGCCATATCAACTCCAGGTACTAGACCAGCTGGAATTTACAATGCAGGTGTCGCACAAAGATATATAAACTTGACTAACACTATGGTCGGCAAAAAAATAGTAATCCTAGGCTCTGGAGATATAGGACTTATAATGGCTAGAAGACTTACACTTGAAGGCGCTAAGGTAGAGGCAGTTGTAGAGCTTTGTCCATATGCAAACGGGCTTCCTAGAAATATCGAGCAATGCTTAAATGACTTCGATATACCTCTTTATCTAAGCCATACAATAACTAATATAGAAGGAAAATCAAGACTTGAAGCTGTTACAGTAAGCCAAGTTGACGAAAATAAAAGGGTAATCCCAGGAACAGAAAAAAGATACGAATGCGATACTTTGATACTTTCAATAGGACTTATCCCAGAAAATGAATTATCATTAAAGGCAGGAGTCGTACTAGATCCTAGAACTAAAGGAGCAGTAGTAGATGAAAACTACCAAACTTCAGTAGAAGGTATATTCGCAGCAGGAAACGTACTACAAGTCCACGACTTAGTAGACTTCGTTTCACTAGAAGCTGAAAGACTTGCAGGTCATGTTTGCGAATACATAAACGATGGTAAATTAGTTGAAAGCAAGATAAACATAGAAGCTGGAGAAAACATAAACCACACTATTCCGCAAAAGATAAGTGGAACTAAGGATTTTGTGCTTTCTTTCAGAGTTAGAAAGCCATTTAAGGAATGTAAGGTAGATATAATGCAGGGCGAAGAAATCATAAAAACTAAAAAATACAAAAAAGCAATACCAGCAGAAATGGTTCAAATAAAAATTTCAAAAGATGAAATAAAATCAGATAAGGATTTGAAGGTGATTATAAGTGAATAGAAAATTTACATGTATAGTTTGTCCAAATGGATGTGAGATAGAAGTAGATTACGAAGGAAAGGATATAAAGAGCATAGAAGGGGAAGGCTGCAAAAAAGGTAAAGAATACGTGACTCAAGAATTAGTAGACCCAAGAAGAAATATAGCTTCTTCTGTAGTTTTACTAAATGGAGAGCTTCCACTTGTTAGCGTAAGACTTACAAAGCCAGTTCCTAAGGCAAAAATATTCGATGTAATGGACATAATAAAGGGAATAAAATTAGAAGCTCCAGTAGAAGTTGGAGATGTAGTAGTTAAAAATATAATGGGATATGACAGCGACCTTATAGTAACTAAAAAAGTAGATAAAATATCTTAAAACGTAAGGAGTAAAAAATGTCTCAAATAAATGAAATACTAGATAATATAAAGTTACCTCAAATTATGAAGGTAAAACAAGTATTCGACGATACTAAAATAGATGATGTACCTGAATACTTAAATCAAAAATTAATCGAAAAACAAATAAAAGACAAAATAAAACCAGGCATGAAAATAGCGATAACTGGTGGAAGCAGGGGAATTAGTCACTACCAAGATTTGATGAAGACAGTGGTGGATTTCGTCTACAAATGTGGTGCGACACCTTTTGTAGTTCCAGCGATGGGAAGCCATGGTGGGGGAACTGATGAAGGTCAAGCCAATATGCTAAAAAAACTAGGAATAACTAAAGAAACTGTAGGCTGCGATATAATATCTTCAATGGAGGTAGTAGAAGTCGGAAGAACATCTAAAGATCTTCCAGTTTATATCGATAAAAATGCAGCAAACGCAGATGGCATTATTTTGTTAAATAGAATAAAGCTACATACTTCTTTTAGAGGAAAATACGAAAGCGGCCTTATAAAGATGATGGCTATAGGCCTTGCCAAG
>NZ_JBJDXL010000422.1:0-2857 GCF_051866655.1 Intestinibacter sp. | reverse complement strand
ATATTCCTCATTATCCTACTGGATAGTAGAAGAATTGAAAATATTGAGCTAATCTTCAACACTAAGATCTTTCCAGTCTACTTCTTTTACTTCTCCATCTTCTTCAAACTTAATTTTAGACATATCCTAAATACCTCTATCTTTAAGAATAGAAGCAACAAAGGAGTCTGTCACTTGATTTTCAGTATTCTAAGGAGTTACAGGTTCTTGTAAATCCTATACCTGAAAATCGTCAATGTCATTCATTAGTTCATTTTCTTCCATAAAATCATTTTATTTTCATTATATATATTAAAGAATAATATTTAGGTTCCCAATCCAATGGTGTTCCACTACCTACACTACTTAACTATATTGAGCTTACATTTACGGTATGTGTATGTTCTCCTGCCGAAGAAGTATTCTAAGTAGAAGAAGTTTCCATAACATCTTTGTCACTAGCATTATCACTAGAACCCTTAACTGGAGCTGTATAAGTATGAGTATGTGCTCCAGACGATGAAGTAGTAAGAGTATTAGTTAAGACACTATGAGTATGATTCGGTATATTAGCTGTAGTAAGCTGTATCTATGTTTTTCCTCCAGTTGCTCCTGAAGCTGCAGCCGCTTTAATAAAACTACCTATTAAATTTGGGGTACCTTCTGTACCATCACATATATGCCAGCCTTCAGGAATATTAGAAGTAGCACCATTAAACATAATTATAGAGCCAATAGGTAGAGTGTTATTTATTGTTTTATTTACCCATTCAGTAGAAGCAAATTTAGAAGAGTTATCAGTAGATTCTAAAGTGTAATCTGAATTATAAGCAGCTTTCTTAAATATTGCTTGTTCGGAATAAATACCCTACCCAGTAGCAGCTTCCTCTTCTCCAGCATTTTTAACTTTGTAATCTTTTAGAGAACCTATTTTTGTATTTACTTTGTTTTCTACAATAAGGTCTAAAGATTCCGGACTTATTTTTATTCCATTTTTAAGAAAAGTTAATAAACCATCCAAAGTCTATATTTTTCCTTCTGCAAAATCAAATGAAATAGTCTAATCACTTACTTCTAAGACAGTAACTTCAGTTAGTGTCATAGTAGTTACATTATTTACAACAGTCTTAATTGCAATATATATAACATCATCCTTTTTATATTCATTTTTATATTGTAATGTTATGGTTATCCTTTCCAAAGATTCTTCTGTTTCCGAAGGAGCTAAGGCTGTAGTTGAGATTATATTTATACCACCAAAAATATAGTACGGATATAAATCAAGGCTAGAAGAACCTGAAGTGCCTTGTCCAGATTGTTTTCTTACAATTAAATTATCTACCTCTAGAGTAGAACCACTACTTGAAGTATATAACTTAAACCCGGAATTAAGTCCAGCATTAGTAGACTAAAAAGAATCGCAATATATAACAACATTAGATTTTATTCCTCCTGAAGTTATTTCTAAGACATTATTTCCAAAAACTCTATATAATATTGAGGTATCACAATTAAATGTAATATAATCTCCATCAGAATATATAGTCATAAAATCAAATCTTAGCCCATTTTCTTCACCAGTTCCTTTTATATAAATAGCTCCTTTATCATCGTCATTTTTCTCAATAATAAATTGCTTAGTAAAAGGATTTGGAAATGGAATACTATACTCCTGTATAGCCCCATTTGTTACTATATATAGTTTCTATGTTTCCTATACGTATACAATACTATTTAAAATATTGTCAGCTTCCAAGGATGATAGGTCAGGATATACAAATCCTATATTAATTAAAGCCTACTACTTCTATTCAGAAGTAACTTTCTAAGGCTACATAAAGGAAACATAAGTAGTTTCCTAACTGCTGTTTAAATTTATCTAATTTCCATCTACCACTAGGAATATGTCCTCCCCAACTACATATATACCATCTAATTTACCTACTTCATTTTGCTAATAGATAAATTTAGATTGTACGTTTATTTTTCCGTCTTTTATAAGGTCTATAAACTTATTACCTACTTGAATCTTAACTTTTCCTCTAGATTTAAGTAATAAATCCGAGGTTGAAGAACCTACAGGAGAATAAGAAGACCCAAATAGATTTATATTACTCATTCTATTGTAATTGTTATATTAGTTCCTTCAGTTAAAATGGACATAACTCTCTTAAAAGTAATCTAAGAGTTAAGAACTTGACCGATAGCTTTATTTTCTCCTACAAGAATGCAGCCTAAGGTGTCCTCAGCCTTATTTCCAGGATGTATAAGTACTCCATCATAACCTGGGACTGAAACAAGTCTAGGTAGTTTACCTCCGTAAGGTTTAGCCCATGTTCTACTCTTAAACTTAGGGCTTACTGTGTTCATATCTACTTTATATGTACCAGTAGGTATAGCAGTTTCCCCGTAAACTTTTTTGTTATTAATGTCTTTCAGGGACATGTTCTAATTTAGTCCTCTATCAGTATCTTCTAGGGTATCACATATATATTGTCCATCTATATACATTTTCCCTATCGTGTATTTAGATTTTTTTGCTATTCTTTTTACTAGTATTTCCATATTTTTCTACTTTAGTATTTCTCCACAAAAGTATAAAAAAAATACCTAACATCCAAGCACTCTGGAGTTAGGTATTTAAATTTTGAGTTAAAGCATATCTTCCCACTCAATAGGAATTCCGAGTTTAGCCATATCAGCATACCATCGATTAAAAACAAGGTCTCCTTCTTTATCAAGCATATCCTTAACAAAGAGAGCTAAATGCTTTTCATCTACAATACTTGAACCAAACAAAATTGATTTACACCAGTTTGCTAGGTAAACATAATCTAATAATTTAGAATTTTTTATCTATATGTTATAAGCCTGTAAG
>NZ_JBJDXL010000421.1:0-2872 GCF_051866655.1 Intestinibacter sp. | reverse complement strand
AGGAGCATAAAGAACACAATATTGCTTTGGTAATGCTTTCTAAAACTCCGCATCAAGTTTATCATGCAAATACAGGTGATTTCTTTATACATCCCAGCATGTGTTTTGGTAAATGGCCTATACTTATAGAAAAATATAAGTATGGTCTAACTCAAGACATTTCATTTAAGCTTCTTTATTATTTAAAGAAAGCTATAGAAACAGACAAGTCCGATGATAAAGGATTGCTTGATCTAAGAGATAAAATTAAAGAATGGAGTAAAAATTATGTCTGAAACATTGATCTTGGCAATAATAATCTGTTCTGCATGCTTCCTAATGCTGTTAGTATTTGCTGTTGTCTACATTTTACTAAGAGCTAGGCATAAAGAACAGCTTGAAACATTAGCCGCATCTAGGTATGCAATTGATTTGAACGCCGCTATAGATAAGTCTATAACGGATCTTTTGAATTATATAATAGACGAGACATTTTCAGATTATAAGCTTAAGTTTCTTATTCCTATGAATGAAGGATATATAAATAGTGATAGAGAAGCAGAAATCAGAAAAGATTTAACCCGTGCAGTAGTATCTAGATTATCGGATGCTACTCTTAATAAGTTATATCTTCTCTATAACAAGAGTAACATATCTGATGTCATAGCAGATAAAATCTACATTGTTGTGATGAATTATGTTTTGGATCACAACAATGGAAAAATCTAAAAAAAATAACGCATGGCTTTTACGCCATGCGTTATCTTCTTATTTTGAAGAACTCTGTGGAAAGATATCTATTCAGCTCTCTTAAAACAGATTCATTGTACGATATATCTATAAACCTTTTATCGTACTCAGAAGCTTCTTCTAGAAACAGTGAGCTTACAGAAGAAAATTCTTTATTCAATCTATAATAAGAATTAGAGTTAAACTCTCTATAGAATCCAACCTCCATTTTTCTGTTTACATAATTCATATAAACAGTTTGGAGTAGATTTATAGCTGTCTTTAATCCTTCTATTTGAACAGAATAGAATAATTCATTAAGAAAGTTTAGCATGAAATTTCTATGCAGTTCAGTAGATTGTTCTCCAAGTCCCTTATTATCTAATACCTCTATATTTCTTATTCTATCATATAGATAGAATAATTCTATATTGAATATTCTATAATAAGAGCAGTATTCTCCAGATAGCCTAAATTTTACTCTATCAGTTATAGATAGATTTTTAGGCTTCTTGTTTATTACTGTTATGGCGTCATTTCTAATAGACAAGATATCTTTGTCATCTATATTATTAGACTCCATAAATACCTTTCTTGCATTAGATATTCCGTCTTTCAGTATTCGAGTTACAGAAGAATCTCTTCCCTGAAGTTTTCCTATAGCTATTTCCCTTTCCAATTTTGGACATGTAAGAAAATAGCTATAAGATTCTTCAGATAAAACTCCTGCATCTCTTAATACACTTATATTGGCTTTTGATATATCATATTCTGATATAATAGCATCCAGTATATAAGGTGTATTACTTTTGTATGATGATTCTTTCCATAGACTAATCATCTTGAATACTACTAAGGCCTCCTGTTAAAGATATATATCTTTCTATATCTTTATCCATGGTGAATAAGCCTGGAATAGAAAATGTAGATTCATCCACATACAGAAAATCTTCTAGAGACTTTACCATATATGAATTATATCCATAACGTTGCTGAATTAATTTTGCTAGCAACTCTGCAGCTTCATCTCTGTTTAATGATTCAGATATCATGATTTCCACAAGTACATCTGGATTATCATATACAGGAATCATTATACCCATAAGCTGAATAAATGCAGAATCATTTATTGTAACAAAGTTACAATAATTATAATCAAAATTAATATCATCTTCTTCATTATTATATCCAATAATAGATTGATCCATCATTTGATATCTTGGAAGAAGCATATCCAATGTAGGAATTCCAGCAATGTAAGAAGTCAGGTTATATTTAATAACCTGACTTCTCCTTTTCTCCTCCAAAAGCTCTGTAGGTATATCCAGAGATGTGAAGATTATCATCGAGCAATCACTCCCGAATCTATACTTACAAGAGGATCTATGAGAAACTTTCCATCATTTTTGAGAGACGCTTTCACATCTTCAAAATACTTAGCATAATGCTCGGCATCTCTTACATCAACAAGAGGACGCTGATCATATGCAAGCTTGGAAATAATTCCTGGGAAGATCGGAAGGTCTGAAGGATGTCTTCTCATAAACACTTCATAGGTTATTAATCCCATAGAATACAGTTTTGCAAGAAGAATGGGAACCATCTGCTCAGATACAAACGGCGGATACTTGTTCATGCATCCGAGCGACAGACCATACGTATTATACAGGAAGTCTACGAATACTGCTGGAAATGAGAATTGCATTTCATCATCTCCAAACATTATTCCAAGAGGATAGTCCAGAAGTGCTAGAGCCAAAATAACCGATATATATCTATCAGGCTCTTCTGTAGTTAGATATTCGGTATAGATATTTGCTGACTCCACAAGATCTCCATCGAGTTCTTTTTCTATTGCATCGATTGGAGGGAGTAGAGGTCCTGCAGTAAGAATAGCAGGATGCCCTCTAAACCTATTATTCTCTGCTATTGAGACTACTTTTGCTCCGGTAGATAGTACAAAGCTATCAAATTCGTCTGGGGTAATGATCCAAACACTGCACGGCTCGTTATTAGCCATAATGGATCCATCCTTTCAAAATTTAATCAATTTTCGGAATTCTATTGTTCTTTTTCTTCTTCCGACGCTCATAATCTTCATCATAATCGTCGTCATCAGAAATAAATCTACCAGTAGAATCCCTCTTCTGGCGTGTATTATTTC
>NZ_JBJDXL010000420.1:0-13223 GCF_051866655.1 Intestinibacter sp. | reverse complement strand
TGGAAGCAGATGCTGAGTTCGAAGTTGGAGATTATATATTCGTTCCAAATATAAGAAAAGCATTAGATGGAGATATGAAGGACATAAAAGCTTATGTTATAGGAGATGAAATAAAAGAATTAAGCCTATACATAGCTGATATGACAAACGACGAAAAAGAAATAGTTAAAGCTGGATGCTTAATCAACTACAACAGAAACCGCAAAGCTAATAAATAGATATTAGATTAATATTTAATATAATAAAAGGGAGCCACTTTAAAGCAGTGAGCTCCCTTTCCTTATGAAAAATTACATTTCTTCTTCATCAAATTCTTCCATATTTATATTAGACATATCAGGTCCCATATTTACAAAAGGATAGTTTGGATACATCATGTTAGGAAATACCTCTGGATACATATTAGGGAACATATTTGCAGGGTACATAGGCTTTGTCATAGGAACGTATCCCATATAAGGCATAGGTTGAGGTATATAAGACATTTGGTTATAAGGTATATTCATGTTTTGGAAATTTTGGTTTGGCATACCTTCAGGATTTGGCTTTTGTTGATTTTGATTTGAAAAACCTTGGTTTATCATATTAGGTGGTAAACCTTGGTGTTGAGTATTTGGAAGTATCATATTAGGTATATTTTGTGTGTTGTTAGACATGTTTGAAGGTGGATAGTATGGTATATAAGGTATATTAAAATCCTCTTCAGGCGGAATATTAGTGTACTCTTCGTTTTGATTTTTTACATAACTTTGTTCGGGTGTAGTATTATTTTGGCTTTCATTAAATTGAGAGTAATCGATGTATCCGTTGTTAAACTGAGAATAATCGATATATCCTTGATTGTTATTATATTGATATCCCTGCATATTTGAAGAATAATAAGGATTTAAATAAACCATAGGATCTATATAAGGCTGAGGATATATATAATTAGAGTTTACATTTTCTTTTCTATTGTTATTATTCATGTAAATTCTCCTTTCCTTTTAAATGAAGCAATTAAAAATTTTTCTAATAATATATATATTAAATTAATGAAAAATATATGTTTAAAGTAATTATTTATAAATCAAAAAATAAATCATAACAAAATGGAATTAAAATCTAATAAAAAAATTTAAAAAATATGTTGCTAAAAAGCAATAAAGGAACTATTATTATAATATATGAACAGTTATTCATATGTTTGTTTAATATGGAGGGAATTATTATGAAATACGATATAAATGATGAAAATATAGTTGAATGTGAATGTAAGCACGATCATGAAGACATCGTGCAAAAAATAAAAGGTGATATGCCAGGAGAAGAAATGCTTTTAGATTTAGCTGAATTATTTAAGGTATTTGGAGATCCAACTAGAATAAAAATTATATTTATTTTATTCAAAGAAGAAATGTGTGTTTGTGATATAGCTAATGCATTGGGTATGACTCAATCTGCTATATCGCATCAGCTTAGAGTACTAAAACAGGCGAGACTTGTTAAATTTAGAAAAGTGGGTAAGACAGTATTTTATTCATTAGACGATGAACATATAAGTCAAATATTTGCTTGTGGATTACACCATATAGAGGAAATGTATAAACATTAAGAGAAGAAAGGGGAATAACAATGAGTACAGCAGCTTTAGTTAAAAAAGAATTGTTTGTTGAAGGTACATTGACTAAAGACATAGCAGAGATGATAGAACTTTTGGCTGTCAATGTTCCAGGAATAGAATCATGTGCAGTAAATACTGGAGAAAAGATATTAACTGTATCTCTTGACTCATCAAAAGAAGAAGGCGCTATTGTTGAAGAATTGTCTTCATTGATAAAGACTATGGATTCTTCATTAAAGATAAGTACTTTTAGAAAAACGAGTGAGGATAAACCAAGCTTTAATAGTCAAGATAAGAGAGTGGATATAATATTAGGTGGATTAGACTGTGCCCATTGTGCTGAAGTGATAAATCAAAAGGTTTCTGATTTAGATGCAGTGCAAAGTTCAAATTTAAATTTCGTAAATAAAAAATTAAGCTTTGAATTAAAGGATGTTTCAAATAGAGCCAAAACTATAGAAACAGTAATTAATATAATAGATACAACAGAACCAGGACTTGATATTCAAGTAATGGAGAGCAAAAAATCTAAAAAAACACAGGACAAAAGAGTCGATATGATATTAGGTGGATTAGACTGTGCACACTGTGCTGAAGTAATCAACCAAAAGGTAGAGGCGTTAGATGAAGTAGAAATATCAAATTTAAACTTTGTAAATAAAAAATTAAGCTTTGAATTAAAAGATGGAGCTAGCAGAAGTTTAACTATACAAAAGGCAATAGACATAATAAATACTACAGAACCAGGGCTTGATATTCAAGTTATCGAAAAATCTTCTAGCAAAGGCAACAATAAAAAAGTAGACATGACTCTAGGTGGATTAGATTGCGCACATTGTGCAGAAGTAATCAACCAAAAGGTAGAAGCATTAGATGAAGTAGAAATATCAAATTTAAACTTTGTAAATAAGAAATTAAGCTTCGAATTAAAAGATGGAGTTAGTAGAAACATAGTTATAAATAAAGTATTAGATATAATAAATACAACAGAGCCAGGGCTTGACATACAAGTACACGACAACAGAAAGAGTAATTCTAGACAGCTACAATTAAAATTAGAAAACTTAAAATGTATGCAATGCGCCAACCAAATAGAATTTGAAACAAAACAATCAAGAGGTGTAAAAGATGCTACTCTAGATTTCGGAAATTGCATGCTAGATGTAGAATTAGATGGAAGTGTATCTAGAAGAGAAGTAGTAGAAGAGGTTGCAAAAATAGTTAAAAACCTTGAACACTGCATAAATATACAAGTAAAAGGTGTTTCAAAATCTCAAAACAAAGAATTAAACAAAGCAGTTGAAAAGAAGTTCGACAAAGATAAGATAGATAAATTGAGATTAATAGTAGGTATAATCGTATATGCCGTAACATTTGCTCAAGAGATGATAGGTGGTCATGGTGAAGGAAGCATCATAAGTACAGTATTATTCATAGCAGTTTATTTAATAGTTGGAGGAGATGTATTATTAAAGGCTGCTAAAAATATTAAAAACGGTAAGGTATTCGATGAAAACTTCTTAATGACAGTTGCTACAGTTGGGGCAATATTAATAGGAGAAACATCAGAAGCAGTTGGTGTTATGGTATTTTACAAATTAGGTGTATTTTTACAAGGATTAGCAGTTGGTAAATCAAGAAAATCAATTTCAGCCTTAATGGAAATAAGACCTGATATAGCTAATTTAAAAATTGGAAATGATATAGAGGTTGTAGATCCAGAAGAAGTAGAAATTGGAGATATAATAGTAGTTAAACCAGGTGAGAGAGTTCCTCTTGACGGTATAGTAATAGAAGGCTCTTCTATGGTAGATACATCAGCACTTACTGGTGAATCAGTGCTTAGAAGTGTAAATGTAGAGGATGAAGTTCTTTCAGGTTTTATAAACAAAAATGCATTGTTAACTATCGAGGTAACTAAGGACTTTGGAGAATCAGCAGTTTCAAAGGTATTAGACTTAGTTGAAAATGCAAGTAGTAAAAAAGCAAAAACTGAAAACTTCATAAGCGTGTTCTCTAAATACTACACTCCAATAGTTGTAGGATTGGCAGTTATAATATCTGTGATACCTCCAATGGTAATAGATATTTCAAGCAAAGCAGTTTGGTACGATTGGGTATTGAGAGGATTGACATTCTTAGTTGTTTCTTGTCCTTGTGCATTAGTTTTATCAATACCACTTACTTTCTTTAGTGGAATTGGTTTCGCATCTAAAAACGGTGTGTTAATAAAGGGAAGTAACTACTTAGAAGCATTGAGATATGTAGACACTGTAGTATTTGATAAAACAGGAACACTTACAAAAGGCGTATTCGATGTAACAAAAGTAAACGCAGTAAATGTTTCAGAAGATGAGCTTATGGAATATGCAGCATATGCAGAGGCAAACTCAAACCATCCAATAGCTAAATCAATAGTTGCAGCATACAACAAGGACTTAGATTTAGGTAGAATTGGAGAGTATGAAGAAATAGCAGCACATGGTATAAAGGTAAACTACAATGGAAAAATAGTTTTAGCTGGTAACGAAAAATTAATGAAGGCTAATAATATAGAATATGTAAAAGTTACAGAAGTAGGTACAGTTGTATATGTAGCAGTTGAGGACAAATTTGCTGGATATATAGTAATATCAGACGAAATCAAAGAAGACAGTAAACAAGCAATAGCAAAATTAAAGGAAATAGGAATCAAACAAACAGTTATGCTTACTGGAGACAACAAAAAAGTTGCAGATTCAGTAGCAGAAGAATTAAAATTAGATAAAGTATATTCAAACCTACTACCAGATGAAAAAGTAGAAAAAATAGAAGAAATCTACCAAGGTAGAACAGAAAAACAAAAAGTTGCTTTTGTTGGAGATGGTATAAACGATGCTCCAGTTTTAGCTAGAGCAGATGTAGGTATAGCGATGGGTGGACTTGGATCAGACGCAGCTATAGAGGCAGCTGATGTAGTTATAATGAACGACGAACCAAGTCAAATAGCAAAAGCTATAGCAATATCTAAAAAGACTAATAAAATAGTATGGCAAAACATAATATTTGCATTAGGTGTAAAAATCATAGTTTTAATAGCAACTGCTGGTGGAGTATCTAACATGTGGGAAGCAGTATTTGCAGATGTTGGAGTTGCTTTAATAGCAGTACTTAATGCCATGAGAGCGATGAGAATGACAGACAATAAATAGGAGCGAATATATATGAATAAAAAAGTATTAAAAGTTGGAAATTTAGTTGCAAATCCAGGAGAAAAAATACAAGGAAATGTAAGCCTAAAGGTAAATGATAGCTATGATGTAAAAATTCCAATTACATTAATTAATGGAGCTCAAGAAGGTAAAACTGTGGCTATAACAGCAGCTGTACACGGCGGAGAATATACAGGTGTATTCGGGCTAATTAAATTAACTAGAGAAATAGAGCCAAAGGACTTAAAAGGACAATTAATCTTAGTACACATTACAAATGTATCTGCATTTGAGGCGAAAATGCAGTATATAGGACCGATAGATGGAAAAAATCTAAATAGATGCTTCCCAGGCGATAAAAATGGAACCCACACAGAACAATTAGCTTATTTTATTTCAGAGGAAGTGTACGGTCAAAGTGACTTTTTCCTAGATTTGCATAGTGGAGATATACATGAGGATTTAATGCCTTTTACTTTATATCATAGAGATGCAACAGAAGAAGTAAGAATGCAATCTAGAAAAATAGGTGAATTAATGAACTTAGGTCCAGTTATAGGCTCTGGTTCAGATTGTGGTAGTATAAATGGTATGGCCATGAAATATAATATACCAGGAGTTTTAGCTGAATTAGGCTGTAGAGGTGAATGTAATGTAGATCAAGCTATTTTATATAAAGATAGAATATTAAATGTTTTATATTATTATGGATTATTAGATGGAGAGGCTTATGAACCTAAGGAAACAGAAGTAGAATATGTTCATTGTATGTATTGCTTAGATTCAGATAAAGATGGGTTATGGTATCCATCTTATAGTGCGGGAGATCCTGTTGAAGAAGGTCAAATTGTCGGGTATATTACAGATTATTTTGGAAATATTTTAAAAGAATATCATTCACCTGTAACAGGAAAAATACTTTATAATACAACATCTTTAGCGATAAGAAATGGAGATCCATTAGTTTCTTTTATAAGTAATATAAATACATGCGAATGCTGTGCTAATAATCATATATCAGAACAACACAATATGGAAATGCTTTAATAGATTTGAAATAAAAAATGCAATTTATAATAAAGAAATTTATTTTAATTGCATTTTTTTATTGCAAAAAAGTATTTACAAGGTATAACAAAATGGAATTATCTAGACTAAAAAAATTGTCACTTTTTGATAAATTGTATGTTATATTATTCATATAATAAAAAAAGGTAGTTATAAAAGTTCTATTTGTATAGATTAATAGGGAAATTGGTGAAAATCCAATGCGATCCCGTCACTGTGATAAAGGGTTGATTTTTATACCACTGGATATTTTATCTGGGAAGGAAAAATTGACAATGCTTTTTAGCCAGGATACCTGCTTTTATAATATTGAGAACTATTCTACGGTGCATAGGTGTGTTCTAAAAAGGTCTTTTTATAGAGTAGTTATGCACACTTTTATAAGGTGTGTTTTTTAATTTTAGTAGATAGTAAATAAAATAATAATGGGGATAGTTTTATGGATGTTAAGCAATTACAATATTTCGTAGTTAGTGTTGATATGGGAAGCTTTCATGCAGCAGCAGAGGCTTTAATTACAACGCAACCAAATGTGAGCAAGATAGTCAAATCTTTAGAAGAAGAATTAGATATGGTTTTATTAAATCGTAATAGAAATGGTGTTACTATTACTCCTCAAGGGGAGAGTATATATATGTACGCTATAGAAGTATTAAAAAATATAAATATTATAAATGAATTTAAAAAAGGTCAAGGTCTTGAAATGTTGTCTATATCTAGTGTCCCTAGTGACACCTTGTCTTTTCACTTGTCTAAATTTTATAATGATGAGTCAAAGAAGAATATTCAAATAGATTTTTTTGAAACTAATGTAGAAGAGATTCTCAAGAGAGTACATTCAAGAAAGTCAGAGTTAGGCTTTGTATATATATCAAAAAGAAGTATGTCTGCCTTTAAACAAACTATCAAATCAAAGGGATTAGAATATCACGAATTAGCAAAGACACCGTTGTATTTATTTGTGGGTCCAAATAGCCCATTGTACACAAGAGAGTCAGTAGATAAAGCTACTATAAAAGATATTAAATTAGTTCAATATCAGGAGAAGCAGTATTCTCTATATAGTCAATTAGGTCATATAAAGGAAGATTTTCTTTATAATAGAGATAATATTTCTGTATCTTATACAAATAGCGATTGTTTTCTAATTCAATTATTGAAAAATACAAGCTGTGGATTTATAGGAAGTAGCTTTATAAATAATCAGTATCAGGAATATGGAATAAAAGCAATTCCTATTTTATCATATGAAAAAAGTATTTCCTTTGGCTATATACATAGAAGAAGAGATAGTTTATCAAATCTAGCTAAATCACTTATTTTATATTTTGATAATTTAGAGATGGATGGTAAGTAGTAAAAGCTATAAATATAAATCATATTGAAGGAAAATTTTAAGGAGGAGGCATTTTGAATAAAAAACAAATATTAAATAGAATAGTTCAAATGGCAGTTGTATTGGTTGGAATAAGCTTTATAACCTTTGCATTAGTATATATGGCACCAGGAGATCCTGTCAGAGTGATGTATTCTTCTGGTGGTGTAATGCCAAGTGAAGAAGTAATCAACCAAACTAGAGAGGCCATGGGGTTAAATAAACCATTTTTAGTACAATATTTTAATTGGTTGACTTCATGTCTTCATGGAGATTTTGGAACGTCGTATTCATCAGGGAAGCCTGTCATAGGAATCTTGCTGGAAAGATTAGTTCCAACATTGAAATTAGCATTATTATCTTTGATTATAATGTTAGTGATATCAATTCCGAGTGGAATAATTGCAGCTGTTAAACAGAATAAAATAGCTGATTATACTATAAGAGGGATAACTTTCTTAGGAGTTTCTATACCAAACTTTTGGGTTGGTTTGATACTTTTATATGTTGTAGCGTTGAAGCTAAAGCTTTTACCTGTAGTAGCTGTGGGTGGAGGCTTTAAATCAATGATTTTGCCTGCTTTAACATTGGCATTTGCAATGGCGGCCAAATATACAAGACAAGTTCGTACAGCAGTTTTAGAAGAGTTAAACAAGGATTATGTAATTGGAGCTAAGGCAAGAGGATTGAGCAATGGAAAGATACTTTTAAGACATGTATTTCCAAATTCTTTATTACCTTTGATAACATTATTGGGATTGTCATTAGGTTCATTATTAGGTGGGACAGCAGTTGTAGAAGTTATATTTTCATATCCTGGACTTGGTAATTTAGCAGTTTCAGCAATTACAGCTTATGATTATCCAGTAATTCAAGCTTATGTGCTTTGGATAGCACTTATTTATATGGTTATAAATCTAATAGTGGATATTTCATATACTTTAGTAGATCCAAAGGTTAGAGAGAGGGGGTAAGTGATGAAAGATATTACAGAATTTATAAAAAAACACAAATTATTTTCAGCACTTATCATACTAGCAATAGTTATTGTACTTGTAGCAATATTTGCACCATATATAGTGCCATATAATCCATATAAGGGAGATTTGAAAAATGCATTTCAACCACCAAATGGAGAACATTTATTTGGGACAGATAAATTGGGAAGGGATGTTTTATCTCGTGTGATTTACGGGACAAGAGTATCTTTAAGTGCATCTTTGATATTAGTACTATTGATATTTTTAATCGGTACAGTTGCAGGTATTTTAGCTGGATATTTTGGCGGAATAGTTAACACTGTCATCATGAGAATTTCTGATATGATGATTTCGTTTCCTGGTATGGTTTTAGCTATTGCGATGGCAGGTATTATGGGTGCTAGTATTAAAAATGCAGTTATTGCTATTATGATTGTAAGCTGGACAAAGTACGCTAGACTGGCTCGTAGCTTAGTTTTGAAAATATGTGAAGAGGATTATATTTATGCAGCTAGAGTTACTGGTTGCAAAACTATACATATTATAACTAGATATCTTTTGCCAAATATATTACCGACATTAGTGATTACAGCAACAACTGATATTGGGACAATGATATTAGAGCTTGCAGGACTTTCCTTCTTGGGGTTTGGAGCACAAGCACCTGCTGCAGAATGGGGACTTATGTTAAATGAAGGACGTGCATATTTATTAAATTGTCCTTGGTTGATGATATTTCCTGGTTTAGCGATTTGTATAGTAGTTATAATATTCAATCTTATAGGAGACAATTTAAGAGATATTTTAGATGTAAGACAAGAAGCTAGCGAAAGCAAGGCTAGTTAAAAATAAAGATTTAAAGTAAGACAGGGGGAAATTTTAATGAAAGTTTTTAAAAGAATAAAAAAAGCATTAGTGGCAACATTGATTGCAGCGATGACGTTAGGAGCAGTTGTAGGATGTTCAAATGGAGGTTCTTCTGGAGGAGACTCTACAACATTGAATTTTGGATGTACAAATTTCTCTGATTCACTAGATCCATCATCAATAGTAAATGCAGCTTGGTGTGTAAGTAGATATGGAATAGGTGAATGTCTATACAAATTCAATGAACAAATGGAAGCAGAAGCATATTTATCTGATAAATATGAAGTAAATGACGACCATACTGAATGGAAATTCCACATAAGAGATGGAGTAAAATTTTCAAATGGAAAGGATTTAACAGCATCAGCAGTAGTTAAATCTATAGAATATACATATAAGCAAGAGGAAGATGGTAAAGGTAGTGCTCAGCCTTCTCAATATATGAAGTATGATTCTATAAAAGCTGATGATGAAACAGGTACTGTTACAATAGTTACTAGTCAGCCTTATGCTGATTTATGTGCTGTTTTAGCAAGTCCATTATATGTAATAATAGATGTTGATGCGGATACAGATATAGCAGACCAACCAATAGGTACTGGTCCATATGTAGTAGTTAAGAAAAATGAAGGTACTTCACTAGAAATGGAAGCAAACAAAGAATACTGGAATGGTGAAGTTCCTTATGAAAAATTAAATATAATATTTATAGGAGACAATACTACTAAATACATGGCACTTGAAAATGGAGATGTCGATGTTGTTGAAAATGCAACTAATGCAGCTGATTTAAAAAATATAAAAGAATCAGATAAATACAATGTATCAGAAACAGTTGGTGGTAGATGTGGTTTCGCATATATGAATCAAAATGGTGTTCTTGGAAACGATGATTTAAGAAAAGCAGTTCTTATGTCAATTGATGATGAAACTTTATGTAATACTACAATAGGTGGAGTATATACTCCAGGATATTCTGTTTTACCATCAAGTCTAGATTATGGATATGATAATTTAAAGGATGCAACTCCATATGATGTAGACCAAGCTAAGAAAATATTAGATGAAGCTGGTATAAAAGATACAGATGGAGATGGATATAGAGAATTAGACGGTAAAAATGTTGAATTATCATTCTTAACATATGATAGTAGAAGTTTAAAGGAATTTACAGAAGCAACTGCAGCTAATATAGAAGAAATCGGAATAAAGGTTAACATACAAGAAACTGATGCAGATACTGAATGGAATAAGCTTGTAAACGGCGAATACGACTTATTATCTAATAACTGGTTAACAGTTCCTGTTGGTGATCCAATTGGTTACTTAGAAAACTGGTACAGTAAATCAAAGGCTAATTATTGCGGATATGAAAACAAAGAATACGATAAACTATATGAAGAATTATTAACAGAAATGGATAACGATAAACGTAAAGACACCATAGAAAAAATGCAACAAATATTAATAGATGATGCAGCTGTTTTAATTCATGGATATTTCAACAGTAACATGTGTAGTACAAAGGATGTTCAAGGTGCAGATGTTTACACAGCAGATTACTATTGGATAACTACTAATATAAAACCAGCTGAATAATTTTAAACTGGAGGTGATGATAGATCTTATGTTAAAAATCGATAATATAACAGTTCAATATGGAAATAATAGTCCCACAATAGAAGGCTTTAATTTAGAGGTTGGACAAGGTGAAATAGTAGCTATAGTAGGAGAAAGTGGAAGTGGGAAAACTACAGTCATAAGATCAGTATTGGGTTTACTTCCAGGTCAAGGTAAGGTTACAAAGGGAGATATCATCTTTGAAGATGATTCTCTCTTGAATTATACTGAAAAACAATGGAATGAAATTAGAGGAACTAAGATATCTATGATATTCCAAGATTGTGGTTCGATGATAAATCCTAATAGAAGAATAGGTAGTCAATTTATAGAATATATTTTAGTGCATAAAAAAATGTCTAAGGATGAAGCTAAGAAAAAAGCTATAGAAATGTTGGACAAGATGAGATTGCCACAAGCGGAACAGTTAATGAAAAAATATCCATTTCAACTAAGTGGTGGTCAACGTCAAAGAGTTGGAATAGCTATGGCTATGACTTTTCAACCTAAGCTTTTAATTGCTGATGAACCTACAAGTGCACTTGATGTAACAACTCAATCACAAATTGTAAGAGAAATGATAGACCTTAGAGACAAATATAATACATCTATTATGGTAGTAACACATAATCTTGCTGTAGCAGCATATATGGCAGATAAAATAATTGTAATGAAGGACGGAGTGGTTGTCGATAGAGGAACTAGAGAAGATATTCTTAAAAATCCAAATAGCGATTATACTAAGAGATTATTAGCATCTGTTCCAAAATGGAAGGAGGAGCAGTATGCGTAAGACAGAAAATACTATATTAGAAGTTAAAGATGTAGTTAAAAAGTTTCCAATTGGAAAAAATGGAGAGATGACAGCCTGCAACCATGTATCACTTTGTTTCGAAAAGGGTAAGACACTTGGGATCATAGGAGAAAGTGGATGTGGAAAAAGTACACTTATGAAGGTTATAATGCAGCTTGAACAGCCTACATCTGGTGAAGTTTTATATAAAGGTAAGGATATTACAAAATTAAAGGGCGAAGAATTAAGACAACATAGAAGAGATATTCAAATGGTTTTTCAAGACCCTACAACAGCCTTTAATCCTAAGATGAAGGTTAAGGATATTATTTGTGAGCCGCTTTTAAATTTTGGATTAATCAAAAAGAGCCAAAAAGAAGAAGTAGCTAAGAAATATCTTGAAATGGTTGAGCTTCCAGCAGAATTTATGGATAGATATCAACATAATATGAGTGGTGGACAACGTCAACGTATAGGAATTGCGAGGGCATTAGTTCTAAATCCAGAAATTATGATATTGGATGAATCTACTTCTGCACTAGATGTTTCTATACAAAAAAATATTATAGAATTGATTAAAAAAATACAACAGGACAGAAATCTTACTATAGGATTTGTATGTCATGATATAGTTTTAGTAAGTGAGATGAGTCATACAGTTGCTGTTATGTATTTAGGAAATATAGTTGAAGTTATACCAAGTCATAAATTAAGTAGCTTGGCTATGCATCCATATACAAAGACTTTGATGAGTGCTGTATTTAGTTTAAATATGGATTTTTCTAAAAAAATAGATGTAGCTGATAATGATATTTCTAATAAAATAGATAATGTAAATGCATGTCCATTTAGAGATAGATGTGAGCATGCAATGGAGATTTGTAGCAAAGAAAATCCTAATCTAAAGGAAGTATCTAAGGATCATTATGTAGCTTGTCATTTAAATCTTAATGCTTAAATAAATAGGAGGTCGTAATAGACCTCCATTATTTATGTGTATATTTTATAGTTACAATGAAGTTTTATATTTAAATTACATATAGAAGAACACATAGATATTGACATAGGCTTCCTAATAATATAAATATGTGGAATATTTCGTGGAATTCTAATTTCTTTAATTTAAGAAATTTAGGTTTAGCTCCGTATATAACAGCACCTATTGTATAAAAAACACCGCCTCCAACTAATAATCCAAGTCCTATGCTAGATAGAGATTTATACAATGGAACAATTAAAAATATTGCACACCATCCCATAATTACATATATAATGGTAGAAATCCATCTAGGACTTTTAAACCAAATCAGCTTAAATGAAATTCCTAGAATGGCTATAAGTACTTCTATTCCAAATAAAACCCATCCTTTTACTCCATTTAATGATATTAAGCAAAATGGTGCATAGGAACCTGCTATTAAGATAAAAATCATAGAATGATCTAATCTTCTTAAAAATTTAATAGTTTCTTCCTTTGCGATAACTAAGTGATATGTAGCTGATGCGGAATACAATAGTATTAACGATATTCCAAATATAATCACGGCAGTTAGCGCAAGAGGAGATGGATTTTCTAATGTGGTTTTTATTACTAATATTAATAAACCTGCAAATGATAAAATTGCTCCGAATAAATGGGTAAAACCATTTATCGGCTCTCTAATATATCTACCCATATTCAAGACCTCCTAATAGAAATAGTATTGTTAACTATATTATATAATAT
>NZ_JBJDXL010000419.1:0-2912 GCF_051866655.1 Intestinibacter sp. | reverse complement strand
TTCTATCTTCTAAATTTAATTCAACAACTTCATTTATATGTTCAGTGTTAATTGTATCTTCTCTTTGTTTTATTTTTTTATTTATTTTGTATTTTATCAATTGTAGCTCTTTGATTTTTTTGCATGTAATTTCTCTCTGATAAGTCAAGCTATTTATAACATTATCTATATTTACTTCTTCTAAGTGATATTTTATAACCTTTAAAGATAGTCCTAAATCCTTCAAATACTCTATAGTCTCTAATTGATCGATTTGATCTATTGAATAATATCTGTAATTATTCTCTGGATTTATGATTTCTGGTTTAAATAAATCTATATCATCGTAAAATCTCAAAGTTTTTGGATTTAAATCGAATAAGCTCGCCATCTCTCCAACAGTAAAATATTGTTTCATAAGTGTTCCCCTTATCTGTAAATTATCATTTTCCTAAAGTCTATACTCTGTATTTTATCATATAAGCTTATACTTTCACTGTTTATTTTACTTATTTCAAACACTTTACGTTGTCTATAATTTTTGAAATCTATTTAAAAAGCTTTCTTTATCAGATAATATATATTTCCAAAATTTCTTAGATAATCTATTAAAATCCTGATCAGTTATCTCTCTACCTTTGAATTCATATGTTTTTATTTTGTAAAAATAATTTCCTACATACAGATAGGACTTATCTTTTAGTTCTTCATCTACCTTCATATCGAAATCAATTTCTAACACATAAAACAAAAGAGTCGCCAAAAGTCTGATAAAGGCTATTTCCTTTTCTGTAAATATATTCTTTAGTCCAATACAGTATTCGATTCTATTCACAATGAACCCCCTCATAAACTATGCATTTTACTTCACTATATACCATTCATATCTATAGCTTTATTTTGAATCCTACTTATTCTATCAATCATTTGAGTTTTCATATACTCAACATAACCTTCCTGCCAAGCATAGTCATACTGACTACCTTTGAATAATTCTTTTAACAAATTAAATTTTCCCATTTCTATTTCTTCATAAAACATGACCCTAACCAAAAGAGCCAATTCAACCTCGTCTAAGCTATCGAATAATAAATTATAATCTTCTCCATAAAAGCAGTCTGCCTTTAATATATCGTTAAAATCCTCGAAGGAATTTATTTTAGTTTTTATAATTTCTATTTTTTTATTTATATCGGATTCTTCTTGTATTTCTTCTAGTATTTCTCTAAATTCTTCATCGCTCAATGTATTCTGATTTATGACAAGTTTATTTTTGTTTTTGCTTGAATCTATATCTAAGTACTCATCGCATATTACAGCCATTGATTCTAGGGAGTTTTGATTTATAGCTGACTTCAGCTCATCCGTAAATCTATATTTGTACAAATTTATGTACTTTAATAGATCATCATTTTCTATATTTAAAGAGCTTATCATTTTCTCTACAGCTTCATCTACCTTTTGTTCTACGTTTTCTTGGTTTAAATTATTTTTTAAATAATTTATTTCTTCACTATAAATATAAAAATCTTCAAAATCATCGTCCACAATTATCGATAATATCGTGTTATTTATCGCTATTTCAAATACATTTGTCAATAAATCTCTATAATTTAATTTATATCTCTTGGCATTTATATCTAGCAAAGTTTCTACATCCTCGTTGTCAAAGCAATTACAAAACATATTTTCTACTTCTATTGTCTCCAAGTAATTTTTTACATAATAAATACCCCTTTGGTCTAAATCACCAAATATCAACGGATAATCTACACTTATATCTATATCCTGAGGATTAAACTCCATATCGTATACATCAAAGGATTTTCCAAATTCCTCTATAAGCGTATCATTATATGCAATCAATTCTGTGTCGTACTTATTTTCACAAACTCTTCCATATAAATCCCTTGTTTCGTCAAATAAATCCTTTAATTTTTCTTCGCCTTCTTCGTAAAGATCTTTTATAGAATTTTTCTTAAATAAATCTATAGCTTTCTCCATATTAAAATCATTCATAAAATTTGCATCTATAGTATAGTAAATAGCTTCTAATAGCTGTTCTCCAACCTCTACAGTCACAGATGTACTCGAACCTTTGCAGTATTTTTTTATTTTTTCTTTAAGTAAACTTGCTATATCCTGCTGTACACTTAAAATAAAGTTTTCACTAAACTTTTTATTTAAATATCCCCATTTAAGTACATTAACTGTATAATCTCGTCTTATACTTCCTAATAATTCCATAAATCGAACTCCCTCTCAAATTTAAACTCTTTTGTGTATTCCTCTACAAATCCTTGTATCTGAATTATTTCACCAGATTTATCGTCGTAAGTCTTTTTTAATATTTCTATAATCTCATCATCGGATAGTAAATCCGATACTTGATTCTTAAAATAATAAAAAATTTCCTCCATATCACTTATTACTTCTACATAATCGTCCTTTTGAGTATAAGGAGATGAATATAAAAAGGATATAATTTTCTCCAATGAATCAGTACTAGTTTCAATTCGACCTGTTTTTTTAAGTGTTTCTTTAGTGTTTTTAGCTATTTGGCGTACATCATCCTCTGTCAATATAAGGCCGTAATTTATTGATTCTTCATTTAAATTCATTAGTTTTTCACTAGAAAAATCCTGCAACTCATTCATTGTAAATTTTAAAATATTATTTTCCAAAAATATCACTCCTTTTTTATTTAAAAGTATTGACTTTTTATTTATTTTATGCTATAGTATAGTTGTAGTATTATATTTATTTATAAATATATAGTAAATCCATTATGTGTTTTTGTCAACACATTTATTTTTTTGCCTATTTTTATTTTACACACCTTTATCATTCCCATTTATTTGATTCTTTAACACAACTGTGCTATATTTAAAAGTTGTAGTATACTTAAATACAATCAAATTTCAAAATTCTAG
>NZ_JBJDXL010000418.1:0-2927 GCF_051866655.1 Intestinibacter sp. | reverse complement strand
GGCAAATAATGAAAAGGTTGCATTAGAAGCAGTTATAGGTGCTTCACTTGCAGGAGCAAGAGCATTTGCATCAATGAAACATGTTGGACTTAATGTTGCAGCTGATCCAATAATGACAGCTAGCTATATAGGAGTAAATGGTGGTATGGTAGTAGTTACTGCCGACGAACCAGGACAACATTCATCTCAAAATGAACAAGATAACAGAAATTACGCTAAATTTGGTAAAATGCCTATGTTTGAACCATCAACATCTCAAGAATGTAAAGACATGGTTATAGAAGCATTTGAATTAAGTGAAAAATACGATACACCTGTAATAATAAGAATGACAACTAGACTTTGCCACTCAAAGGGCGTTGTAGAATGCTTAGATAGAAATGAAGTTGGAATAAAAGAATATGTAAAGGATGTTAAAAAGAATTTAGCAGTACCAGCTCATGCTAGAGTAATGAGAAGAAATGTAGAAGCTAGAATGCAAAAATTACTACAATTATCAGAAGAAACTCCTTTAAATCGTGTAGAAATGAACGATACTAAAATAGGTATAATAGCTTCTGGTATGTGTATAAACTTTGCCAAAGAAGTATTTGGAAAGGATGCATCTTACCTAGATTTAGGATTTACTAATCCACTTCCAGAAAAATTAATAGTAGATTTCGCAGCTAAAGTAGACAAAGTCTATGTAGTTGAAGAAAACGATAAATATATAGAAGATCATGTAAAAGCATTAGGTATAACTAATATAGTTAAAGATGCTCTACCACCATATGGAGAAATGACTCCAGATGTTATAAGACAATCTATATTAGGTATATCAAGAGAAAAAGTTCCATATAATAAAGAATTAGTAGTCCCAAGACCACCAAGCTTCTGTGCAGGATGTCCACATAGAGGTGCATTTTATCAATTAGGTAAGAGAAAAGACATCGTAATAGCAGGAGATATAGGATGTTATGCATTAGGATTTGCAGCTCCATATAATGCAATGGATTATTCTTATGATATGGGTTCTGCAATAAGTACTGCTCATGGTTTCCAAAAAGTTTTAAATATGAAGGAAGGAAATACAAAGAGAGTTGTTGCAGTATTAGGAGATTCAACATTCTTCCATACAGGAATAAATTCATTAATAGAAGTTGCTTACAATAAGAGTAACTGTATAACAATGATTTTAGATAACAGAATAACTGGTATGACTGGTCATCAGCAAAATCCAGGATCAGGATTTACTCTACAAGGTGAAGTGACTGAACAATTAGATATCAAAGCTTTAGTAAAAGACTGTGGAATTAAACACATAAAAATAGTAAATCCTAACAACTTAAAAGAAGTAGAAGAAGCACTTGATTGGGCTATAGCTATAAAAGATGAACCTTCAGTAATAATAACTAGATGGCCTTGTGTTCTTAAGAAATTAAGCGAACAAGATATAGAAGAATTCGATAAACCATTTAAGGAAAAATGTGTTGTAGATCACGATAAATGTATAGGATGTAAAAAATGTATGAAGACTGGTTGTCCAGCATTATCATTTAATAAAGAAGATAAGAAAGTAACAATAAAAGCAACTGATTGTGTTGGTTGTGAAGTATGTAAACAAGTTTGTCCAAAAGATGCAATAGTAAAGGAGGCTAAATAATATGACTAATAGTATACTTTTAGTGGGTGTAGGAGGTCAAGGAACTATACTTGCTAGTAAATTATTGACAATCGGATTAATGGAAGCTGGATATTCAGTAAAAATGAGTGAAATACACGGTATGAGCCAAAGAGGTGGTTCTGTTTCAACTCATGTTAGATATTCTAAAGATACAGTATATTCTCCAGTTATAGAAGAAGGAGAAGCTGATATGATAGTTGCTTTTGAAAAAATGGAAGCACTTAGATATATGGATTATCTTAAAGTTGGCGGAAAAATAGTAGCTAATGATTTCAAAATTGAATCTATGGTGAATTTAACAGGACAAGCTGACTATGAAGAAGCAGAAATAGACAAAGAATTAAACAGACTAGGTGCAAAATTAATAAAAGTAAATGAAATAGCAAAAGAGCTAGGTAACGAAAAGGTAATGAATGTAATATTACTAGGATGCCTTGTTAAATCAATGAACTTAGATAATATCGATTGGGAAAGCATAATAAAAGCTAATGTAAAACCAAAATTTATAGATATAAATATAGAAGCCTTTAATAAGGGGATTAACTTAGTTGGATAATATAATAGGAGGAATATATGTCAAATTTAATTTTAGCAATAAACCCAGGTTCTACATCTACAAAATTTGCTGTATATCAAGATGAAAAACAATTATTTTCTAAAACATTAGATCATCCAACAGAAGAATTAGAAAAATTTGATTCAATTTTAGATCAATATGATATGAGAAAATCTGAAATATTAAAAGCTTTAGATGAAAATGGTATCGATATAAAAGATTTAACAGCTACAGTAGGTAGAGTAGGAGGTCTTCCACCAGTAAAATCTGGAGCCTATTTAATAACAGATGAGATGATAGATAGATTGAGATATAGACCTACTTTAGATCATGCATCAAATTTAGGTGCTATTATAGCAGATTCAATAGCTAAAGAGGTTGGAATCAATGCATATACATATGATTCTATATCAGTAGATGAATTAAAAGATGTAGCAAGACCTTCAGGCCTTTGTGGTATGGATAGACATAGTTTATTTCACGCTTTAAATAGTAGAGCAATGGCGATGAAATATGCAAAATCTATGGGTAAGGAGTATAAAGATTTAAATTTAATTGTAGTACATTTAGGTGGTGGAATAAGTACTACAGCTCATGAAAAAGGAAGAGTAGTTGATATATTATCTGATGAAGAAGGAACTTTTTCTCCACAAAGAGCCGGAAAACTTCCAGTGAAACCCCTTATAAAATTATGCTTTAGTGGAAAAT
>NZ_JBJDXL010000417.1:0-2940 GCF_051866655.1 Intestinibacter sp. | reverse complement strand
AAGCAATATTTATATTATAAAATTATCTTATATGGAAATATTATACATAAGGAGATGATTATATGTACAGTTTAAATAAAGTAGGAGAAAATACATACTATCTAGATTCTCCAACTAATATAGGATTATATAAGTTAAACGACACCGATGTCTGTCTAATAGACAGCGGCAATGACAAGGACGCAGGTAGAAAAATAAACAAACTTCTAAAGGAAAATAATTTTAATCTAGCCTATATAATAAATACTCATTCCAACGCCGATCATATAGGAGGAAATGAGTTTTTACAAAAGAGAACTGACTGCAAGATAATATCTACTGAAATAGAAAATTTATTCGCCAAATACCCAATTTTAGAGCCTTCTTTTCTATACGGTGGATACCCACTTAAAAAGCTTACTAATAAGTTTCTAATGGCAAAGGCAAGCAATCCAACTTCAGATATATCTGAACTTCCAGAGGGACTTGAATACATAAAGCTAGGCGGTCACTTTTTTGATATGATCGGTATAAAGACTTCTGATGACGTGTACTTCTTAGCTGACTGCGTGTTTGGTGAAAATACAATAAATAAATACCATATATCTTTTATATACAACGTGGACGAATTTTTAAAAACTCTAGACTTTGTAGAAACATTAGAAGGAAAATTATTTATACCTTCTCATGCAGAAGCTTGCGAAGACATCAAGCCTCTAGTTAAATTAAATAGAGACAAGGTCTTTGAAATAATGGATACTATATTAAATATATGTGAGGAACCTTTAATTTTTGAAGATATTTTACAAAAATTATTCATCCACTACGACCTTAAAATGGACTTAAACCAATACGTACTAGTTGGAAATACTTTAAAGGCTTACTTATCTTACTTACACGACAATGAAAAGCTAAGCCTAGAAATAATAGATGCTAAATTATACTGGAAATCTGTAGAATAGTAAAATCCCCAATCGCCGCATTTTAATTGCGACAATTGGGGCTATTTTTACTTATATCCAATTTCCTTCGCCATTTCTCTTTAATATAAATCTTATCATGTCCATAAGCTCGTCTTCTTTTTCTGTTCTAAATATAAACACGTGATTTCCCATTGCAGCAGCTAGAGCCTCTGGCACTTCTGTGCTTATAAGTATTTTATCTCCATATGTATTTTTTATATCTTCATAAGAATAAACATAATCTATTCCATTTCTTCTACTTGCATATCCAACTACATATTTTCTATTTACATCTACAAATAGCTTGTCATAAATAACCATATCTGCCCATATAGCGTAAGTATCTACATCGTAGGCGTAATTTATCATATCAGGCATATAAGCTCCTGGTGCTCTCATATTTACTTCTAATCCTATAAGATCACCTTTTTTACCAAGACCTTCTTTATCTACTTCTAGTCTAAAGAACTCAAAATGGAAATATCTACTTCTAGTGTCAAATGCCTTTACTGCTCTCTTACCTACTTCTTCGATGTCCTTTCCTTCAAATGGTTGGAAATAAAAAGCAGTATCTGAAGCTGTATTTACAGTGTCCATTATAGAATTTAGCATTACGTGGCTTGATGAAATCAATACATTCTTATTAGAATCTGTTATTCCGTCGAATGTTTCAACATGTCCATTTATAAATTCTTCCATTATATAAGTTATGTTGTGGTCCTTAGTTGCGAAGAAATATGCTACTTCATCATCGTTTTGAAGCTTATATGTACTAGATGCTCCAACTCCATTGTCTGGTTTTACTACAACTGGATAGCCTACTTCTTTTGTGAATTTTATAGCCTCTTCGTAAGTAGATATTAGTATGTATCTAGCAACTGGAATATTGCATGATCTATATACATCCTTCATTTTTGATTTGTACTTCATAGGCGCCATATCGTCTATTTTAGTACCTGTATTTACATCGAATATTTTTCTCAAAGTAGCTTCTGTTTCTAGCCAGTATTCATTTTGAGATTCTATCCAATCTATTTTTCCGTATTTTTGAGAGAAAAATCTACACGCCTGTTCTACCTCGTGGAAATTTTCTAAGCTTCCAACTTTATAGTATTCTGTAAGAGAATCTATCGTATGAGCTGGTAAAGACTGATATGGTGCGTCTCCTATACCTAATACATTGACACCTCTAACTTTTAAATTTTTACAGAAGTTATAAAAATAAAGTGGAAAATGTGGTGAAATAAAAACAACGTTCATCTAAAATACCCCCTTAATCGTTTACAATATTAAAATTAATTATATTATATGTCTTACAAAATATGAAAATTGAACCTGCCACCAATTCCAATCGTGGTTTACGTCATATCCCCATATATCTATCCATGCTGGTATATCCTTATATGCAAGCAATTCTTTCATCTTATGGATACTTCTAAGCATTTCATCCTCCCATGCTCCTTGACCACAGCACAAGACGATTTTACAATTTCTATACATATCTACATAGTAATGGTCGTAGCTCATACCTTCTATAAATTTTATAGGAGAATTATTGTAAACTAAGTCATCACAGTAATCTCCAAAGAATATATCAGAATCGAAATAACCGCTAAGTGATATTACTCCACCAAATACATCTGGTCTTCTAAACATAAAGTTAGCTGCATGAGTTCCTCCCATAGAGCATCCTGTAGTTATTATTTTTTTGCCTGTTTGATTTATTTGGTGAATTCTTGGAACTAATTCATTTACTATGTAGTTAAACCAAGCTTCTTGTCTACATATTCTATATCTTGGGTCTCCATTTTCATGAGACCAGCTCTCTTTGTCTATACTGTCACAGCAAAACAACTGTATTTTGCCTTCATCTATTAAATCTTCAACATTATCTAGCATTTTAAAGTTTTCAAAATCAAAAAATCTACCATTTTGCGCTGGAAATACTAATATAGGCTGGCCTGCATATCCGTATACATTGAATTCCATATCCCTATTT
>NZ_JBJDXL010000416.1:0-2962 GCF_051866655.1 Intestinibacter sp. | reverse complement strand
TTCTAGTATCTGTTATAAACTTATCTCAATTTTTAAGCGTTTGAACCGTTTTTTCCATCTTATTTGCAAATTATAATATTGAGTAATATTTCATTTATTTATTACTTCAATATCATTATATATAATCCATAAAAATATACTATGGTTTTATGGATTTTTATAGATTTATATTAGCTGTTATATGCCTCCTAATCTCTAAGATTTTTTCCAGTTAGATTTAAAAATACATCTTCTAAGCTCGGATTTTCGTAGTTTATTTCTGAAATAGAGTTTTTGTTGTCTTCTATTAATGAAATCGCATTAGATAGTGAAAAATCTTCATCTACAACTAGCGATATATTTGCATTTTCGTTTTCTTCTAGGGAAACCACTCCTTTTAGATTTTTTAAATTAAATAGAAGGTCTGCAGATATCTTATCTATTTTTATATTTAATTTTTTATTTGAAAATACAAGTGATTTAAGGTAGTCTTGAGTTCCTGATGCGATTTCTTTTCCTTCATCTATTATAAATATTTTTGAGCAAAGATGCTCTACCTCCTCCATATAGTGAGAAGTATATATAATAGTAGTGTTATTTTCATTTGATAATTTTCTTAAGAAATCAAATATATGGTTTCTAGACTGAGGGTCTACTCCTACAGTTGGCTCATCTAAAATCAATATTTTAGGATGATTTAAAATAGCTATAGCTAGGTTTAGTCTTCTTTTCATACCACCTGATAGCTTGCTTATTTTTTTCTTTTTGACATCTACAAGTCCTGCAAATTCTAGGGCTTCATTTATTCTGTCTTTTAGGAGTTTGCCGCTCAATCCGTATAAATAGCCAAAATACTCTAGGTTGTCGTAAGGTGTAAGCTGCTCTATTATTGCTAGCTCTTGAGGAACTAGACCGATTATAGATTTTATATAAATTGTATCTTCTAGTAGGTCTTTACCTTCTACAAATACCTTTCCGCTGTCTGGCATCATAAGATTAGTTATAATATTTATCAAGGTAGATTTTCCAGCTCCATTAGGTCCTATAAGTCCAAATATTTCGCCTTCCTCTATGTCAAAGCTTATATTGTCTAGGACTAATTTATCTTTAAATCTTTTTGTTATGTTTTCGACTTTTATAATACTCATTTTTCTCCTCCAAAATTTAAATTTTCTTACTAATATAATAGATTATATTTAAAGCAACTACTACGACCGAAAGTAATAAAAAAAAGTGACTTATGTCACTTTTTAAAATACAAAATAATTATTCAGCAATATTGTTTTTGAAGGCAAATATAGCTATTTGAGTTCTATCTCTTAGATTTAGTTTATTTAAGATATTTGTTATGTTGTTTTTTATAGTTCCTTCAGATAAAAATAGTTCGCCACTTATTTCTCTATTTGAAAGGCCTTTTGATATTAGCTTTATAATATTTATTTCTTTTTCGCTTAAATTGTATTTAGCCTTTATGTCTACATTAGGTTTAGTATTACTAGAAGATATTACCTTAGATATTATATTTTTGTCTAAAACTATGTTTCCAGTGAAGCTAGATCTTATTCCTTCGTACAATATTTCATCAGAGCTATCCTTTAACAGGTAGCCAGATGCACCGAAATTCATTGCATCCTTTATATATTTATCGTCGTTAAATGTAGTTAAAATAAGCACTGATATATCCTGATTGTATTCCTTTATAAGTCTAGTTCCTAAAACACCGTCGCAGAGCTTCATCCTAATATCCATCAAAACTACATCTACATCGTTTTGTTTGCAAAATTCAAGGGCTTCGTATCCATCAGATACATCGCCTACTATTTCTAAATCTTCATAGGAAGATAAAATTATTTTAAGTCCTTTTCTTATAAGCTTTTCGTCATCTACTATTAGAACTTTTATTTTATTCAATGAAATCACCCCTTATGTATTTTGGAAAATTGCCTTGCACTAAAAATCCATCTTCTGTATTTATGAATTTAACATCCCCGTCTATTTCCTCAATTCGTTCACTTATACTGTTTAATCCATTGCCCTTTTTTATATCCTCACATCCTATGCCGTTGTCTTTAATAGAAATAGTGCAGCTATCATTGTTAAATGTTATAAAAACCTTGATTTTACTTGCATGACCGTGTTTTAAAGAGTTTGATAGAGCCTCTTGGATTATCCTATATACAGAGCTAAATTGGATTGATGACAGAGGCCATGTATTTTTAGAGATAGTGCATTTTACATCTACATTGCTGAGCTTTTCAAAGCTTTTTATCAGTTCCTCTATTTTAAATAAATTTTGGTATTTCTCGTATTCTGTAGGTTTTAGCTTTGATACAGCATTTCTGACATCTATATAGCTTTTATTTACAAATTCTCTTAGCTCGTGTACTAATTCAAATAAATCCTCATCATTTTTAAGTAGCTTTTCTAATGCTCCTAATTGAATAATAGTAGTCGACAATGCATGACCTACGCTGTCGTGAATTTCTCTTGAAATCCTGTTTCTCTCTTTTAATATAGTCAGCTCTTCTATAGAGCTTGCATATATTTCTAGCTCTTTATTTGCTTTTTTTAGGTTATCTTCAGATATTCTAAGCTTATCGTATAAATTTTGATAATTTAATTTAGATAGACTTTGATTGTAGATATAATCCGACAATAAGAAAGTTATAAGTATAATCGATGAATTTTCTACAGTAAAAATAATAGAATTTTCAATTTGTAATAAAATAGATATAGATAATATTATAAAAATCAACGCGTATTTTAGTTTATCGATAGTTAAAGATGAAATATCTATTATTATCGGTATAAGATAAAATATTGTAAAATGATCGCTCAATTTATACATAGTTAATATGATAAAAATTTCTAAAAATATAGATATATGATTTAAAGTTTTATGTTTTTGCAAATTAAAAAATCTAAGCTGATTATTTATAAAAAATAAAAGCATGGTAGATTTTTTAAGTGAAAACTTGCCTAG
>NZ_JBJDXL010000415.1:0-13491 GCF_051866655.1 Intestinibacter sp. | reverse complement strand
AAAAAGATAATTTTTAGACTTAAAAAAGAGATGAAAAAATTTTTATAAAAATAAATAAGTTCTCATTAAAAGTATAAAAATATATGATGTGTAAATAATTTCATATATAGAATCTTTTAAGAGAGGACTGAAATTTATGATTATTAATAAAGTTGAAATTTGTGGTGTAAATACATCAGAACTTCCTGTACTTAAGCCTAATCAAATGAGAGAGCTATTAGTTAAGATTAAACAAGGCGACGAGGAGGCGAGACAAAGATTTGTAAAAGGAAACTTGAGATTAGTTCTAAGTGTTATACAAAAATTTAATAATAGAGGAGAAAACGTAGACGACTTATTTCAAATAGGATGTGTTGGACTTATAAAAGCTATTGATAATTTTGATTTAAGTCAAAATGTAAGATTTTCTACTTATGCCGTTCCTATGATTATAGGAGAGATAAGGAGATATCTTAGGGATAATAATCCAATTAGAGTTTCACGTTCTCTAAAAGACATAGCTTATAAAGCTCTACAAGTAAGAGAGAGATTGATAAGAACTAATTCAAAGGAGCCTACGATTTCAGAAATTGCTAAGGAATTAGATATGGAGGTAGAGTCAGTAGTAATGGCTCTTGATGCTATACAAGATCCTATATCTTTATTCGATCCAGTTTATCAAGACAACGGAGATGCTATATTTGTAATGGATCAAGTACAAGACAAAAAAGACACAGATGAAAACTGGCTAGAGCAAATAGCTTTAAAGGAGGCTATAAAAAAATTGAGTTCAAGGGAGAGATTAGTCCTTGATTTAAGATTTTATAAGGGAAGAACTCAAATCGAAGTGGCAGATGAAATCGGTATTTCACAAGCGCAGGTATCTAGAATCGAAAAAAACGCCTTAAAAAATATGAGAAAGTATATTTAAATACAAAATTAAAGCAAATAAAACTGTCGTATAAGTGATTTAATGATCGCTTTATGGCAGTTTTATTTTTATAATATATTTACAAATCACTAAAAAGTTTGATTATTTTTAAATAATGTGTAAAATAAAACTAAAAGGAAAATAATTATAAAATTTATAGATAATATCATAGTGAATTTTTTCTAGCTGTCAATAATAAACTTATATAAGAAAATCTTTATTTTAGAAATTTATCTAGTAAAGGTACATGTATATTGCTTAAAAAGGGGGAATTTAACTATGATGAGAATATCCGATATTATGGAAAAAGAAATAATAAATATAAAAAATGGTAAGAAGTTAGGTTTTATAACAGATATAGATTTAGATATCGAAAGTGGCAAGGTATCTTCATTTTTGATAACAGGAACCTCAGGGAGTTTTTTTTATAGAGGAACAGAGGTTGATACTGTATTTTGGAGAGATATCTTGAGAATAGGCTACGATACTGTACTTGTGAATATAGGTTCAAGCTTAAATTTTGATAAAGATCAAATCGATATCTAAAAATTAAATCCTACCTAACTGAGGAGGAAGAACATGCAATGCCCATATTGTAATTATAAAGAATCTAAAGTCGTAGATTCTAGACATACAGATAGTAAATCTATTAGAAGAAGAAGAGAATGCGAGTCTTGCAAAAAGAGATTCACAACTTACGAAACAATTGAGACAACACCTATAATGGTAATAAAAAAGGATAATAGTAGGGAAATATTTGATAGAGAAAAAATAAAAAGAGGAATAATAAAATCCTGTGAAAAAAGACCTGTTTCAATAGAGCAAATAGAGAGCATAATTTCTTATGTAGAAAATGAAATAAATAAAAATTATATAACAGAGATAAGCACTAATAAAATCGGCGAAATGGTCATGGATAAATTAAAGGATATAGATGAGGTATCATATGTTAGATTTGCATCTGTATATAGACAATTTAAAGACATAAATACTTTTGTAAGTGAACTAAAAAATATTTTGATGGAGAAAGGTGATTAGTATGACACAAGCTGTAATAGATAGAAATGATTATTTAGAAATTAATATGGAGGAATTAAATTTTGTCAAAATAGCCATTACAACTAGTAATATAGATGCAAAAAATAGAGACGATATAGAAAAGACATTTAAAGATGTATTTACTTTAAAAAACTTAAGCAAAAACAAACAAATTCACTCTGATATAGTAAATAAAGTAGATAAAGACAATATCGGACAAATAATCGATGGAGATGCTATTATAACCAATGAAAAAAATGTACCTCTTTTAATTTTAACAGCTGACTGCGTGCCAGTCGTTTTAGTCGATACAAAAAACAAGGCTGTAGGGCTTGCACATGCTGGCTGGAGAGGAACATATGCTAAAATATGTGAAAAAACTTTAAAAGCTATGAAGGATAATTACAATACAAATCCCGAAGATGTAATGGCTGTTATAGGACCGTCTATAGGAAGCTGTTGCTATGAGGTTTCTCGTGATTTAGTTGAAAAATTTAACAAGCTTGTTACAAATAGTGATGAAAAAATATATAAAATAAAAGGTGAAAAATATTATCTTGATTTATGGAAAATTAATACATATATATTGAAAGAATTTGGAGTATTGGAGTCGAATATATTAAATATGAATATTTGCACTAGTTGTAACTGTGATAAATTCTTTTCCTATAGAAAACACGATAAGACAGAAAAGAGAATAGGAACCTTCATTGAAATAAAATAAGGGGGTAATATTATGGAGGAAAAAATATTAGTTATAGATGACGAAATGCATATAGTAGAGCTTTTAAAGTTCAATTTAGAAGTAAATGGATACAAGGTTGATTATTCACAGGATGGCTTTGAGGGATATCACAAGGCAAAAGAATTTAAACCTAATTTAATACTTTTAGATTGGATGTTACCTAATATAAGTGGAATGGAAGTACTAAAAAAGATAAGAAACGATCAAGAATTAAACGAGACACCTGTTATTATGTTGACAGCAAAGAATATGGAAAGAGATAAGGTAAAAGGGCTAGAAGAAGGTGCAGATGACTATATAACAAAACCATTTGGAATAAAGGAATTACTAGCTAGAATAAATTCTGTGCTTAGAAGATATAATATAACTGCAAATAAGGTAGAGGATGTATTAAGTGTTAAGGATTTAAAAATGGATTTGATAAAACATGAAGTCACTAAGAAGGACCAAAAGATAGATTTGACAATTAAGGAATTTGATTTACTTAAATTGTTACTTCAAAATAGAGGGAAGGTTTTATCTAGAAACTTTTTATTAGATAAAGTATGGGGATATGAGTATTTTGGAGAGACAAGAACGGTAGATGTTCATATTAGATATTTAAGAAAAAAAATCGAAAATGATGGAGAAAAATATATAGAGACTATTAGAGGGATTGGATATAAAATTAATTAAATTTATCCTTATAATTTAATTATAAAAATTGAGGTAATATTTATGGATGCAAATTTATATCAGTTAAATGAAGCATATTTCTTTGTATTGCTTATTACAACAGCTTTGGCTATCTTGCTTGTAAGATATACAGTTACTCTGCGCAGGTACTTAAAGGAATTCACGATAGTTTCTAAAAAAGTAAGTAATAAAGAATTTCACGCGAGATTAAATACATATGTAAAGGGTGAATTAGGAGAGCTATCTAAAAATTTCAATTACATGATTCAGATAATGGATAGCACAATTGAAGAGGTTGAATACAAGCATCTTCAATTGACATCTATAGTAAAAAGTATATCACATGGAATTTTGGCGATTGATATAAAAGGAAATATTCTACTTATAAATGATATAGCTAAGGAAATGTTAAAAAGCGATACAGAAATTAATTTAGAAGGCTTAAATTTTAAAAATGTTGTAAAAGATAAAAGTATATTAGAGGTATTCCAAAAGTACGTAGGAAGTACCCAAAATGAAGTAATTGAGCTAAATTTAAAAAATAATCTAGTTTATAGAATAAAAATCGACCCTGTTTACCTCCAAGATTCAAAACATGCAATAATAGGATCTATTATAAATATCGAGGATATAACAGATATTGTTAAATTGGAAAATATGAGAAGAGATTTCGTGGCGAATGTAAGTCATGAATTAAAAACACCGTTGACTTCTATTACAGGGTTTGTAGAGACTTTAAAGATTAACGATGATATAGATAAAGATACCAGAAATCATTTTTTAGACATAATCGAAAAGGAATCAAATAGACTTAAGGGCTTAATTGAAGATATATTGCTGCTTTCTTCAATTGAAAACGGCCAAGATTTATCTTATGAGGATGTAAAGCTATTTGACGTGTTTAAAGAAGTATATGAGATAACAGAGTATATAGCTTGCTCTAAAAATATAACTGTGGATTACGATTTTGAAGATGAGGATGTACATATTTTAGGTTTTAGAGATAATGTAAAGCAAATATTTTTAAATTTAGTTGATAATGGTATAAAATATACTCCTGAAAATGGAAGAATTGAAGTAAGACAACATTACGATATAAAAAATCAAAATATAGTAATAGAATTTAAAGACAATGGAATAGGAATACCAAAGGAATCTTTAGATAGAATATTTGAGAGATTTTACAGAGTCGATAAAGCGAGAAGTAGGGACATTGGTGGAACAGGCCTTGGTCTTGCCATTACAAAGCATATGGTAAAATCATTAGGTGGCAATATTACAGTTGAGAGTATTTTGGGAATTGGAAGTAATTTTATAGTTACAATTCCTATGGAAATAAAATAATAAATGCAAATCGAAAATCTTATGTAAATAAATCTATGATATATAGAAATTTTACATAAGATTTTTTCTTTTGTGCAAAATAATATTTAAATAGAATTTTGTAAAGGAGAATTTAAGATGACCGAGAGTGTATTAAATGAAGCTTTGTTTAGACATTCATTTATAGTAGCTGTATTATTAGGAACTTTGTGTAGGTTTTTAGTACTTAGAATAAACGACAAGCAGTATCCGATGAGACCACAGGATTATATAGAGCAAATTATAATGGCTGGACTTACTTCTTCATTAGGAGCTATTGCATTTCCAGCACTTATGGATAAGGAGTTTGCAGCTCTTACATTTTTGGCTGTAGGGATTCAACAGTTTCAGGGCTTATCTCAGCAGGAAAAGATTACTTTGAATAATATCGATGACGATGAATTAGTTCCAAAGGGTGTAGCGTATATAGAAGAAATATCTTCTACCTATGAGGTTAGGAGCTATGTTAGCTTATTTTCGGCTTTATTTGCATCTACAACTTATATATTGGTTTCGAAGCGATTTGATGCCAATATATGGATTTGCACAGGGGCTGCAGTTTTATCAGCTTTGGTAGTAGGGCTGATATTTAGAAGGGTACTAAGAAGAAATAGTATAGGCGATATTGCAGATATAAAAGAAGCTCGAATTTATTTCGAGGGACCTATAATGAAAGTCAATGGTGTCGTGATAACAAATATAGGGCTTAAATCGACTAGAGATAAATTTTTAAAAAATGGAATCGCAATTGAAGTAGTTCCAAAGGATAGAAAGGATTTTGGTGTTGTAAACGATTTAGGACAGAGAGATGCAATTATACATAACATATTTATCCATACTGGTATAGACAAGGATGTCGATGAACACGATATAGTCTCAACATCGAAGGTAGATTTAAAAACAAAAAGTGTATTGATTGTATTTATGCCGATTTTAAATGATATGGAGCTTATAAAAAAAGTTGCAGCGAGCACTCCTATATTAGAAGTATCGAAGGGAAAACAGAGCGAGTACAAAAATTTAATAAAGCAGTAAAGTTTGATAAAATTTGAGAGGTGCAAAATGGACAAAGTTTTTTTTATAGGAATAATAATAGGAGTAATGACTAGATTGATTATGCTAAATCTAGATCAAAAGCAATACCCTACACAGCCTAATGTTTTGATTTCACAGCTTGTATTGGCCTTTGTAGCGTCTTCGCTAGGAGCACTATTAGTTCCAGCGTTGATTGAGAGATCTTATACATCGATAACATTTTTATCTCTAGCTGGAGAGCAGTTTAGACAGGTTAGAGAAAATAGAAGGGACACTCTAAGTGAATTAGAAAAAAAACAGCTGGTAAAGAGAGGTAATGCATTTATAGAAGAAATAGCTAAAACATACGAGGTCAGAAATTATATGTGTATAATAACCTCATTTGCGACAGTTGGATTTTATTATTTGATTACTTCAGAATTCAATATATCTCAAAATATTGGATTGATAATCAGCACTGTAGTTGGGATTGTACTGGCGTTTATTTTAAAAAGAATTATGAGAAGAGATTCTATTGGAGATATAGCAGATGTAAAGATTGTAGATATAGAGTTTGAAAATGAGAGTATCTTAAAGGTTGGTGATCTGAGTGGGATAACAAATGTCGGATTAAAAAAGGATAGGGATAGATTTTTAAAATACGGTGTCGGAATAGAGATAATCCCAAAAGATAAAAGCTATATTAATGCTTCTATAATACAAAATCCAGGTCAAAGACAGACAATAGCATATAACTTATACAGCAGATTGGGTCTTTACAGACAAAAAAACGAACCGGTTTTTACTCCTTTGCCCAGAAGAAATCCTAAAAATGAAAGCCTTGTAATAGCTTATTTACCGATAGAAAAAGACGAACAAGCCATTATAAACGTAATAAAATCATGCCCAATAATTTCAAGTGCTAAAGGTAAAAATTTAGCATTAAAAAATTATATAATTGGCGGAAAGGAAGGTATGTAATATGTCGAATATATCTATAAACGATTTTACATTGGCAGTAATAACTACAGATAGAAATATGAGTTTTACAGGAGGATGCCCTGTATTTTATGCAAGTGATGACGACGATATGCAAGAGAAGGCTATGCTTATGGCAAAATGTGTAGATGGAGTAGTACATCAAATAGGAAAGGAGACTTTAATAGTCGTAAAGCATTAAATTTTATGTATAGAAATTTAAGTATTTGACTAACTTAAAATTATACGATATGATAAAGTGATGTATTTTAAGAAAAGGGTGAAAGTTTATGGAAGTGAATGTAAAAAATAGCAATAATATAATAAGCAAAGTTTATAAAGACTCTATTGCCGAGGAAATCGGAATAGAAGTAGGAGATTTATTAATAGCTGTAAATGATCAAAAAGTTCACGATATTATAGAGTATAAATTTTTAATAAGCGACGAATATATAGAGTTAGAAATACAAAAAAGAGATGGAGAGGTCTATATATATGAAATAGAAAAGGATTTTGATGAAGAGTTAGGTATAGAGTTTGTAAACCCTATAATAGATAAGGCAAAAAGCTGTAGAAATAAATGTATCTTTTGTTTTATAGACCAGCTTCCAAAGGGAATGAGAAAAACTCTTTATTTCAAAGACGATGATTCAAGACTTTCTTTTTTACAAGGAAATTTCATAACTTTGACAAATATGAGTGAAGAAGATATACAAAATATAATAAAATATAGAATAAGTCCGATAAATATTTCAGTGCACACTACAAATCCAGAGCTGAGAACAAAAATGATAAACAATAAGCGCGCTGGAAAATTACTAGAAACTATGAAAAGACTAGCAGATGCACAGATTGAAATGAACTGTCAGATAGTTCTATGCCCAGGATATAATGATAAAGAGGAATTGGATAGAACTTTAAGCGATTTATCAAGTTTATATCCATATGTAAACAGTGTTGCTATAGTACCTGTGGGCGTTACAAGATACAGAGAGAATCTAGCAAAGCTAGATATATTTGATTATGAAACAGCAAATCAGACTATAGATCAGGTACATCGATTACAAGATAAGTATTTAAAAGAATTAAATACTAGATTTGCGTTTTTATCAGATGAATTTTATATAATTGCAAAAAGACCGCTATTAAATTATGATGAATATGAAGGCTTTTTACAATTTGAAGACGGTGTAGGTATGATTTGCAAGCAAGGAACAGAAATTGTAAAATATTTAGAAACTATAGAAGAAAATTACGATATCAAAAAGACTGTTTCAATAGCTACAGGTAGCTCAGCCTATGAATTTATATGCGATATGGCAGATAATATAATGAAAAAATTTAAGAATATAAAGATAAACGTATATAAAATAGTCAACGATTATTTTGGACATACTATTACTGTATCAGGCCTTATAACAGCAACAGATATTGTAAAACAGTTAGATGGCGAGGATTTAGGAGAAGCCCTATATATAACTAGATCTATGTTAAAGGGTGATGAAGAAGTATTTTTAGACGATATAACATTAGAACAGCTTGAGGAAAAATTAAATATTAAAGTTATACCTTGTGAAAACGAAGGAAAAATATTTGTAGATAAAATTATAAACTAGAAGGGAGAATAAAATGAGCGATAATAGACCAATTGTAGCAGTAGTTGGTAGACCGAATGTAGGAAAATCGACGCTGTTTAATAAATTAGCAGGAAAGAGAATATCAATAGTAGAAGATACACCGGGAGTTACAAGAGATAGAATATTTGCAGAGGTAGAATGGTTAAACAAATATTTTACTCTAATAGATACTGGTGGTATAGAAAAGGACAATGGAGATATAATAGTATCTCAAATGAGAAATCAAGCTATGTTAGCTGTAGATATGGCGCACATTATAATTTTTGTCGTAGATGGTAAGGCAGGTCTTACTGCAGCAGACAAAGAAGTAGCACAAATACTTAGAAAGACAAATAAACCAGTTTTACTAGCTGTAAATAAAATCGACAGTGTAAAACAAATGGACAATATATACGATTTCTATGAACTAGGCTTAGGTAATCCATATCCAATATCAAGTGCAAATAGTATGGGTCTTGGAGATTTACTAGATGAGGTTGTAGAACAATTCCCTAAAGGATTAAACACTGAGTACGACGAAGATATAATTAGAGTAGCAATAACTGGTAAGCCAAATGCAGGTAAGAGTTCAATATTAAACAATCTTTTAGGTGAAAATAGAGTTATAGTAAGTCCAATTGCCGGTACTACAAGAGATGCTATAGATACATATTTTGAAAAGGATGGACAACAATATTTACTAATAGATACAGCAGGTATAAGAAGAAAAAGTAAGGTATACGAAAGAGTTGAGAAATTCAGTGTAATTAGAGCTATGAGTGCAGTTGAAAGAGCTGACGTGGTTTTAATAGTTATAGATGCGACAGAAGGTGTTACAGAGCAAGATACTAAGGTTGCAGGTATAGCTCACGATGAAGGTAAAGGATGTATATTTGTAATAAATAAATGGGATTTAGTACAAAAAGACAACAAGACATTAGGTAATTACACAAAGGACATAAGAGAAAAATTCCCATTCATGATGTACGCGCCTATTTTATTCGTTTCAGCGCTTACTAACAAGAGAATGGACAAGGTACTAGAAACTGTAAATACTGTAGCTAATGAACACGCAAAACGCGTTACTACATCTGCATTAAATGATGTTATAGGTGAGGCAGTTATGCTTAATCAACCACCATCAGATAAAGGTAAGAGACTTAAGATTTACTACGGTTCACAAACTGGAACTAAACCACCTAAGTTTACATTATTTATAAACGATAAAAAGCTTACTCACTTCTCTTATCAAAGATATCTTGAAAATAAAATAAGAGAAAATTTTGGATTTGAAGGGACTTCAATACAATTCGAATATAGAGAAAAACAAAAAAGAAAATAATATATATGTAGGGGGCCGGATATGTTAGTTTATTTAGTTATAATAGTAGTTGCCTATCTTTTGGGCAATATATCAACATCGTATATTATTGGTAAAAAATTGGCAGGAGTAGATATAAGAACTCAGGGGTCTGGAAACGCAGGTTCTACAAATGTTCTTAGAACTATGGGTAAAAAGGCAGGAGCCATGACTTTTGGAGGAGATTTACTAAAAGGTATGTTAGCAGTATTTTTTGCTAAAATACTGGCTCATTACACAGGGGCTGATGAACTTACAAGTGCTTATATAGCTGTAGTATTTGTTGTAATTGGTCATAATTGGCCAGCATTTTTAGGGTTTAAAGGAGGAAAAGGAGTTGCAACTTCTTTAGGTTCAATGCTAGCTGTAAATCCGATTTTAGCTCTTTCATGTTTTGCATTTTTTTTAATAATAGTAGCGGTTACTAAGTATGTTTCTTTAGGTTCTGTTTTAGGTATATGTATATCTCCTATATTGATGCTTATTACTCACAATCCAAAAGGAATTTTGGTTACTCTGTTTTTATCTGCATCAGTAGTTTATACTCATAGGGCGAATATAAAACGCCTATTAAATGGAACAGAGAGAAAACTTGGCGAAAAAAAATAATAATTTATATTAGGTGGTGTCGTTATGGATAAAATGTGTGTAGTAGGTACAGGAAGCTGGGGAAGTGCTCTTGCACTAGCTCTTTGCCAAAATGGATATAAGGTAGATATGTGGACTAGAAATCAAAAACAAGCAGAGGAAATAAATACAACAAGGGAAAATTCTAAATTTTTACCAGGTGTGGTTTTTCCAGATGGTATAAAAATATCTACAGATTTAGAAAGTGTAATAAAAGACAGTAAAATAGTAGTATTGGCAGTTCCATCTCAAGCTGTGAGAAGTGTCAGTAGACAAATAAAGCCTTTTATCAAAAAAGAACAAATAATAGTCGATGTTGCAAAGGGACTTGAAAAAGGAACAGGACTTAGATTATCTCAAGTAGTCAAAGAGGAGCTACCAAATAACGAATACGTCACTTTATCTGGGCCATCTCATGCAGAAGAGGTTTCTAGATATATGCCGACTACAATAGTTGCAGCGTCACCAAATTTGAAAGTAGCTGAAATTGTACAGGAGGCATTTATGAATCCTACGCTTAGAGTATATACTAATCCAGATATAATAGGTGTCGAATTAGGTGGAGCTCTAAAAAACATAATAGCCTTTGGAGCAGGTATGTGCGATGGTTTAGGATATGGTGATAATACAAAGGCAGCTTTGATGACTAGAGGAATTACAGAAATAGGAAGATTAGGAGTTGCTATGGGGGCTAATGTTACAACATTTACAGGCTTATCTGGAATAGGTGATTTAATCGTTACTTGTACTAGTATGCACAGTAGAAATAGAAGAGCTGGTATACTTATGGGACAAGGTAAAAGCTTGGAAGAGACTCTAGATGAAGTACAAATGGTTGTAGAGGGCATTGTTGCTACAGAGGTTGCATATAAAGTCAGTAAAGAGTTAAATATCGATATGCCTATTACTAATGCTATTTACTCAGTATTGTACCAAGGTGTGGATCCAAAGGAAGCTGTAAAAACTCTTATGACTAGAAATAAGAAAAATGAAATGGAAGAAGTAGTTAATCACGGTTTTGTACATAATTAATTTAGATAAAAAGGTCGTATAGATTTTGATTTTAATTAGAAGTTGAAATTTATACGACCTTTTTTAATGTCGTTAATTTATAGCTATTAATATTTTTGTTATAAAATTCAAAATCTCTCAATATACTTTAATAAGAAATGTATACAGGAGGGAATAACTATGAATATTTATGAGGATATAGCCAAGAGGACTCAAGGCGATATATATATAGGCGTCGTTGGACCTGTCAGAACCGGAAAATCAACATTTATAAGAAAGTTTATGGAAACACTAGTTTTACCTAATATAGAAAATGACTTTAAAAGAGAGAGAACAAAAGACGAAATACCTCAAAGTGGCTCAGGGAAAACTATTATGACTGTAGAGCCCAAATTTGTGCCAGCAGACGGTATTGTTATAAAGCTCAAAGATTCTGTATCCCTAAAGGTTAGAATGGTTGATTGTGTGGGATACATAGTTGAAGGGGCATTAGGCCACGAGGAAAATGGTAAACAAAGATTAGTATCTACACCATGGTCAAAGGACGCCATGACATTTGAAGAGGCGGCAGAGATAGGAACAAAAAAAGTAATAAGAGATCATTCGACAATAGGGGTGGTTGTAATAACTGATGGATCTGTAACAGGAATAGAAAGAGGTAATTATATAGAGGCTGAGGAGAGAGTAATAAACGAGTTAAAGACGATAAAAAAACCATTTGTAGTAGTTTTAAATAGCCTAGCTCCAAAGGAAGAAAAAACAGAAGCCTTGAGAAAAGAATTAGAGGAAAAATATGAAGTGCCTATATTGCCGGTAAATGTGGAGCAAATGGAGGAGCCTGATATAGAGAATATATTGGAGACAGTATTATATGATTTTCCATTAAATGAAATAAGAATAAATATTTCTAAGTGGGTAGAAGGATTAGAAAAAAATCACTGGGTGAAACAAAGTATTATATCTACATTAAAGCAATGCATAGTAAATTTAGAAAAAATTAGAGATATAGATAAAATAGTAAAGGGATTTGAAGAACTGGAATTTTTAAAAGGTGTTACAGTCGATAGCGTAGAGCTAGGAGAAGGGATAATTAATATTGAGCTTGGAACAAAGCAAGAATTATTCTACAATGTTTTAGAAGAAAAAAGTGGATTTAAAATTGAAGAGGATTGTCAGCTGTTAAATTTAGTTACAAGCTTGTCTAAAATAAAGCAAGAGTACGACAAAATAGAAGTTGCCCTAAACGATGCTAAAAATTTCGGATATGGAGTAGTAGCGCCATCATTAAGTGAATTGAGCTTAGAAGAGCCCGAAATTATAAAGCAAGGAAAGCAATATGGTGTTAAATTAAAAGCAAATGCTCCATCTCTTCACATCATAAAAGCAGATATTTCGACAGAAGTTTCTCCAATAGTGGGCAACCAAAATCAGGGAGAGGAAATGGTTAAATATCTTTTAAATGAATTTGAACAAAATCCTAGTGAAATATGGGAGTCAAATATGTTTGGCAAGTCATTAAATGATCTAGTTAAAGAGCAATTACAGAGTAAATTATATACTATGCCAGAAGAAATAAGATTTAAAATACAGAAAACTCTACAAAAGATTATAAATGAAGGTAGCAATAATATAATAACTATAATTCTATAAGAAAATCTTTATCCTAAAAATCTACAAAATAAATGAAAATTCAATCAATTCATAAAATTCTTAATTGTTTTTCGTAAATTAGATTACAAAAAAAGGTTTTTTTAGTAATTTCCTTATGCTATTAAGGAAATTTTTTTTGTGTTCAAAGTATTGAAATATAAAGGTTTATTAGGAAAACGTTTCGCAAAAATAGACAAAAAAATAAGAAAAGTTAGAAAAATGTGGAAAAATGTAGTATAATCATATTAAGAGATTTAAAAAAAATTATATGTATTGCACATGTTAATTAAAAAAAATCTCTAAGGTATATTATTTTTTTAAATTTTTAGGAGGGGTTTTATGGAAAATATAGTAAACGCGGTCAATAACGTCGTGTGGAGTAACTGGTTAGTTTATTTGTGTTTATTAACAGGGGTTTATTTCTCTCTAAGAACTAAATTCTCTCAAATCAGAAACATAAAAACTATGGTCAAATTACTTCTTAGTGGTGAAAAATCTGATGAAG
>NZ_JBJDXL010000414.1:5705-13520 GCF_051866655.1 Intestinibacter sp. | reverse complement strand
CTTATTATAGAATACTATTTATTATGTTGCAATTTTATATATAACTCTAAATAATACTTTTTAAACTTGTAAAACTATAAAGAAAAATTATTATATATAAAAATAGTATATATGATTTATAGAAAGTTATAAAACTTGTACTTTAAAGTTTTAAATAAATAGTTCTTTATAGTTATTTATTTAAATTATAGATATTATAAAACTAATATACTAAAAATTATATATAAAATCAATGGATTGATAGATTATTATCAATTAGTCACAGAAAAAATACTATGATAATATTTAAACATAAGATAAATCAAAGAAAAAAGCAAAATAAAAAGATAAACTATTAACAATAATAACAAGGGGGATTAAGAATATGTCAAAACAATATCCATTGACAGTTAGTTCTTATACATTAGGAACAAAAATAACTTTTGAAGAAAGAGTAATTGCAGCTAAAAATGCTGGATATGAAGGAATAGGTTTAAGAGCAGAAAACTACATAGCAGCATTACAAGAAGGATTACACGATGAAGATATTTTAAATATCTTAAAAAAACATGACATGAAGGTAACAGAAGTAGAATATATAACTTTATGGGCAGATGATGAAAGAAGTTTAGAACAACAAATGAAAGAACAAATCTGTTTCAAAATGTGCGAATTATTTGATGTTAAACAAATAAACTGCGGTTTAATGGAAAACTATTCAATAGAACATACAGCTCAAAAATTAAAAGAATTATGCCAAAGAGCTGGAGATATAATAATAGGTGTTGAACCAATGCCATATAGTGGTATACCTGATTTAGAAAAAGGATGGAAGGTTGTAGAAGCATCTGGTTGCGATAACGCTAAAATAATATTAGATACTTGGCACTGGGTAAGAGCTAATCAACCTTATGAAAAAGTAATAGATATGATACCAGCAGATAAAATAGTATCAGTTCAAATAAACGATGTTCAAGCTAGACCATATGCAAAAGAAGTATTAAGAGACGAATCAATGCATGATCGTGTTGCACCAGGTTGTGGATATGGAGATACAGTTGGATTCTGTAAGATGCTACAAAAGAAAGGTGTAAAACCAAATGCAGTAGGTGTAGAAGTTATATGTGATGAATATGTAGAAAAAGGTGTAGATTTTGCAGCTAAATATACATATGATAATGCAGTAAAAGTATTAAAAGAAGCTTGGCCAGAAGTTTTAGCTTAATATAAAAATTAAAATGCACAATGATAAATAGATAAAATAACAGAAAAATATAAAATACTAGGAATAAAAATCTTACAAATTAAATTTAACTTAAAAGAGAAGAGGTATTAATTATGAGTTTTGAAAATATGTTTAAACCAATACAAATAGGTCCTATGAATGTACCTAACAGATTTGTTGTTCCACCAATGGGAAATAACTTTGCAAATACAGACGGAAGCTTAAGTGAAAGATCTAAAAACTACTATGCTGCAAGAGCAAAAGGTGGGTTCGGTCTTATAACTATAGAATCATCTGTTGTATACTACAAATCAAAAGGTGGTCCAAGAAAACCTTGTCTATTCGATGACAGTGTAATAGATAGCTTCAAAAATGTAGTAGATGCTTGTCATGCTGAAGGTGCAAAGGTTTCTGTACAACTTCAACATGCAGGTCCAGATGTAAATCAAGAAATAGCTGGATATCCAATAGTAGCAGCTTCACCAATTCCAGCAAAAGATGGTCATCCAACTCCAGTAGTATTAACTACAGAAGAAATATACGACATAATCGAAGCTTATGGAGATGCAGCTGTAAGAGCTATGAAAGCAGGAATAGATGCAGTTGAAGTTCACTGTGCTCATGGATATTTAGTAAGTACATTTATATCACCAAGAACTAATAAAAGAGTAGATGAATTTGGTGGATGTTTTGAAAATAGAATGAGATTACCTCGTTTAATAATAGAAAATATAAGAAAGAAAACAGAAGGAAAAATAGCTATCTTAGCTAGAATAAATGCACAAGACGATGTTTTAGGTGGTCTTACTGTACAAGACAGTACAGCAGTAGCAGTTTACTTAGAAGAAGAATGTAAAGTAGATGCTCTACATGTATCTCGTGCTACTCACTTACACGATGAATGTATGTGGGCTCCTACTACAATACATGGAGGATTCTCTTCTGATTTAGTAGCAAGTATAAAAGAAGTTGTAAACGTACCAGTAATAACTGTTGGTCGTTTCACTGAACCACAATATGCTGAAATAATGGTAAGACAAGGAAGAGCTGACTTAGTAGCATTTGGACGTCAAAGCTTAGCAGATCCAGAAACTCCAAACAAAGCTAGAGATGGTAAATTAGAACTTATGACACCATGTATAGCATGTCTACAAGGTTGTGTTCCAAACATGTTCCAAGGTAACCCAATAACTTGTTTAGCAAACCCACTATTAGGACGTGAAGGTGAATTAACTATGGCTAAAGAACCTAAAAACGTATTAGTTATAGGTGGTGGAGTAGGCGGTATGGAAGCTGCTTGGGTAAGTGCTCTAAGAGGTCATAAGGTAACATTAGTAGAAAAATCAAATACTTTAGGTGGACAAATCAGACTTGCTGCATACCCACCAGGAAAAGGTGATTTAACTAATTTAGTTCGCAGTTTTGTAGCTAAATGTAATGAAGTAGGAGTAAAAGTATTATTAAATACAGAAGCAACTGAAGAATTTGTAAAAGAAATGAACCCAGATGTAGCAATAGTTGCTACAGGAGCAACTCCATTAATATTACCAATACCAGGTATAAATGATGTAGGTGTAATAAATGCTATTGATTTATTAGATGGTAAAAAAGCTTGCGGTACAAAGGTTCTAGTTGTAGGTGGAGGAATGGTTGGTGCAGAAACTGCAGAATTCCTAGCAGAACAAGAACATGAAGTATCAATAATAGAATTCAAAGATAAAATAGCTGGTGATGTAGGTAAAGAACATAGAAAATTCATCATGGAAGCATTTGATAAACACCATGTAGTTAGCATAACTGGAGCAAAAGTAGCTGAGTTCTATGAAGATGGAGTTAAATACGAATTAGCTGATGGTTCTGTAAATGAAATTAGAGGATTTGACTCAGTTGTACTTGCAATGGGATCTAGAAATTACGATCCAATAAGTGAATCAATAAAAGGAATAGTAAAAGAAACTTATGTTATAGGTGATGCAGTTAGAGCTAGAAGAGCTTTAAATGCAACAGCAGAAGCATTAGATGTAGCTTTAAGTATATAGTTTGTTAAATAATTACACTTAAAATATAGTTTTTAACTGTATATTGGTTGAATGTTGCAAAAGTTGATTTTGTGACATTCTATACCAGTATACACAAATAAATTTAAACGAAATAAATTCGGAGGAATAATAAAATGGAAATATCAGGAAGAACAGGATTATTAGGATTAATAGGAACACCAGTAGGTCATTCAGGATCTCCTGCAATGTACAACTACAGCTTTGAAATATTAGATTTAGATTATAAATATTTAGCTTTTGATGTACCTGTAGAAAAAACAGAAGATGCAGTAAATGCTTTTAGAACTTTCAATATGAAAGGTGGAAATGTTACAATGCCTTGTAAAGGTGAAGTAGCTAAATATATGGATGAATTATCTCCAGCTTCTCGTATAATAGGTGCTTGCAACACAATAATAAACGACAACGGAAAATTAATAGGTGACATTACAGATGGTAAAGGTTATGTAAGAAACTTAAGAGAAAATGGTGTAGATATAAAAGGCAAAAAAATGACTATAATGGGTGCAGGTGGAGCTGCAACTGCTATACAAGTTCAAGCAGCACTTGATGGAGCTAGAGAAATATCTATATTCAACAAAAAAGACTCTTTCTTTGAAAAAGCTCAAAAAACTGTTGAATCTATCAAAAAAGAAGTTCCAGATTGTATAGTAAACTTATACGACATAGATGATACTGAAAAATTATACGCTGAAATAGCTACAAGTGATATATTAACTAATGCTACATTAATAGGTATGAAACCTTATGATGGAGAAACAAACATAAAAGATACAAGCGTATTTAGAAAAGATCTAGTAGTAACAGACGTTGTTTACAATCCAATCAAAACTAAAATGATATTAGATGCAGAAGCAGCTGGATGCAAAGCTATCGGTGGAAAAGGAATGTTATTATACCAAGGAGTAGAAGCATTCAAATTATTCATGGGACAAGAAATGCCAGTTGAACAAGTAAAAGCTAAATATTATTCTGATTTATAAAATTAACGGAAATTATAATAAAGATTTTCTGATATTGAATTAGTAAATATATATTTACGAATAATATGAAAGGTGTTAATAGTGATTTTATTTCACTATTAACACAAAATCTTTGTACCTTTTGAAGTTAAGAATTTAACAAATAAAAAGAAATTTTAATATACGATATTATAAATATTTAAGTTAAAAATAGGAGGATGCTATAATGGAAAAAATTAATTATAAAAAATACTATCCTACAGCTGCAGCCTTATACTTTACGTACTTTATACATGGTATAGGAGCTTCTATATTAGGACAATATAAACAAGATTTTGCATCAATGTGGGGAGCAAAATTACTAGAAGACGGAACTTTTGATGTAAGTATGGTAGTTTCTGTAATCGCAGCACTTGGACTTGGACGTTTAATATCTCTTCCATTCTCAGGTCCAATATCTGATAAATTCGGAAGAAGAGTTAGTGGTATTATAGGTGTTATTTGTTATGCTTTATACTTAGGAGGAATAGTATTTGCTCCAAGTATGGCAGTAGGTTATATGTTTGCTATAGTAGGTGGTATAGCTAACTCATTCTTAGATACTTGTGTATCACCATCATGTATGGAAATATTCCCAGAAAATGGATCTATAGCCAATATGTTTACTAAATTCTCAATGTCTATAGCACAATTCTTATTACCATTTGGTATAGGATTTGTAGCTACAAGCATGCTACCATTTAGAACAATATTCTTAATTGCAGCAGCAGCAATAGCAATAGATGGTGTATTAATAGCAATATTACCATTCCCTAAAGCAAATGCTACAGCAGATGATGAAGGTAAACAAGAAGTTAAAAAAGAAAAAATGAAATTTACTCCAGCAAGTATAGCTTTAATATGCATAGGATTTACTTCTTCTTCAACTTTCATGATATGGTTAAACTGTAACCAAGAATTAGGTAGATTATATGGACTTGCTGATCCAAGTAAAATACAATCATTCTACGCATTAGGAACAGTATGTGCAATACTAGTTTCATCACTATTAATCAAAAAAGGATTAAAAGCAGCTAGAATACTTATAATATATCCAGCAATATCAGCAGCAATGCTTATAGCTATATACTTTATAAGAATACCTTCTATATGTTTAGTTGGTGGATTTGTATTAGGTTATGCAGCAGCAGGTGGAGTACTTCAACTTTGTGTATCAACTGCAAATGAAATGTTCCCTAAAGATAAAGGTAAGATAACTTCAATAGTTATGATCGCATCAAGTGTTGCAAACTACACTATATTAAATGTTGCATCTTACTTAACTAAAGTTGGTGGAGCTACTAACGGACCAACAAACGTTGTTTTACTTAACGTAGTAGTTACAGTAATAGGTGTATTACTTGCTATCTATGTAAATGTAGAAAGTGATAAAATGGAAAAAAATGAAAAGGCAGCTTAATTTGCTTAAAAACACATAAATATAAAATAGACTTTGAGACTTATTAATTTAAGTTTTAAGGTCTATTTTTTTAGAAAAATATCGGATAAATTAAAATTCTTTAATAAATTATGGAAATTGATAGTATTTGTAAATTAAAGTATATTGTTTTTAGAAATAATTAGAAATAAATTATAAAAAATAAAGTATAAACAGTAAATTTTAAATTTAAAATACTCAGAAAATAACGAATTTTGCTTAAATAAAAAAAATCTAGATTGACAATTTATTTAAATTAGATAAAATTTAATATAAATAAATAAAATGTATTTTCTAAATTGAATTAGGAGAATATATATTTATTAATATTTAAATGGAGGTAATGAAATGATTAGAAAAGATCTAAGCAGCAAATTATATAGCTATTTCTATTTTATGTTCTGGGGCTTTTATTTTAGCGCTGGCTATTTTTATTGCAATAATATAAAAAATAAATCTTTTCTGATGAGTTCTAAATTGACCTACATTTAATATAAAATTTTAAAATTTAGGTAAATAATTTTTATTTATAGAAGGAGAACTCGTGGGAGTTCTCCTTTTTTAAATATTAAGGGAGTTGTAGGAGGATAATATGAATATAAGTTCAAAAACAAAGGTTTACAGTGTTATAGGTCATCCAGTTAGTCAAAGCTTTTCACCTAAGATACACAATTATTTATTTGAAAAATATGGTATTGATGCAGTCTATGTAAGCTATGACGTAGATCCTGATCATGTAGGTGAGGCTATAAATGGAATAAGACATTTAGGTATAATGGGTACTAATGTTACAATACCTCACAAGATAGAGGTCATGAAATACCTAGATGAAATAGATGAAAAGGCGAAGTTATTTGGAGCAGTAAATACTATCAAAAATGTAGATGGAAAGCTATACGGATACAATACAGATGGAACAGGGCTTACTAAATCACTTAAGGATGCAAGTGGTGAGACAATGGATGGAAAGAAGGTACTAATAATAGGTGCAGGTGGAGCATGTAGAAGTATTGCAATACAGCTTGCTATAGAAAATGCAGCTTCAATAGAAATAGTAAATAGAAGTATCGAAAAAGCTCAATCAATAGTAGACACAATAAATGAGCGCTTTGATACAAAGGCAATTGCAACATCTAAAGTTATAACTCAAGAGGATATAGATGATGTAGATATTTTAATAAACACTACACCAATCGGAATGGGGACTGATGAATCACCTATAGATACATCTCTAGTACCACCTAAAAATATGATAATAGCAGATGCTGTTTACAAGCCTCACGAAACAGCTCTTATCAAGTGGGGTCTTAAGCATGATTTAAAAATAGCTTACGGTATACAAATGCTTATAAATCAAGGAGTTCATTCTTTTAGTATATGGACAGGTGTTACACCTACATTAGAGGATACTCAAAATATATTAAAAATATTCTTAGAAGAACAAAAGGAAAATAAATAAAAAAATTCCCTATTAAAAAATAAGGAATTCAAATTATATAAATATTATTTAAAATAGTTTTGAGAAATAGGCTGCTTATTTTAAGGGATGTATTTAAGCAGCCTATAAATATATTATTAATATTCTAATTTAAATTAAATTGGGGAAAATAACTTATTTAGAATATTTTAAACATAGATATCAAGGTAATCGTGTTTAGTTAAAGTATTTATGATATTTCTACCTTCTTCGATACCTTCTATTATACGTCTAGCTCTAACACTATCTCCTATAGAGATTACTTCTACATCTGTATTAGAATATTCTTCTTTTAAAGTTTCTAGTATAGGGTTGTTAGATCTCATTCCTAAGCATACAAATCCATAGTCGAATTCTAAATCTTCTAATCTTCCATCTGGATGTTCAACTAAGAATGCATTTTCTTTTACTTCAAGTAAACGAGTGCTAGTAAGTTGTTTTACTCCATGTTTGTTTAATAAGTCAAAAGTACCAACTTTTGATACTGGATCTATTCCATTTCCTATGATTGGAGCCATTTCAACTATAGAGCATTCAGCATTTCTTGGAGCGAAGAATTCTGCTACATCAAGACCAACTGCTCCACCACCGATGATAACAACTTTTTTACCAGTTAAATCTTCTGGATAATTTTC
>NZ_JBJDXL010000414.1:0-5605 GCF_051866655.1 Intestinibacter sp. | reverse complement strand
CTCCACCACCGATGATAACAACTTTTTTACCAGTTAAATCTTCTGGATAATTTTCTACATTATTTATCATGTCTAGTATAGAGAATACTTTAGAGTTTTCTTTGGCCATTACTTCGTGAAGTCCTTTTATTGGAGGTAGTAATGGAGAAGAACCTGTAGCATTAACTATTAAGTTTGGTCTTAGATTTTTTATAAAGTCTACACTAGCTTCAGTGTTTTTAAATATATATAAATTTTCTAATTTTTCAGCTCTATTTATTAGATATTTAGGGAAGTCGTATAATCTCTTTTTGTCTGGGATTTTTGAGATTTCAGCGGCAAGACCACCTAAAACATCTTTTTTCTCAATTAAGAATGTAGTACATCCAACTTCTGCAGCTGTACATGCAGCTTCAAGGCCTGCAGTTCCTCCACCGATAACTACTACATTGCAAAGTCTTTTAACTTTTTCTTTTTTATAAAGTTCAGCGTCAGTTACAGAAGGGTTTACAGTACATCTTATAGGTCTATTTATACCGATTCTGTTACCTGCACAACCTATATTACAAGATATACATTTTCTTATTTCATCTTCTTTGCCTAATTCTACTTTATTTACCCAGTTAGGATCAGCGATAAGTCCACGACCCATACCTATTAAGTCTGCATCTCCTCTTTCTAATATGTCTTCAGCTACTTGAGGATTTCTTATGTTACCCATTGTTATACAAGGTTTACCGAATTTTTCTTTTACTGCTTTTGCTAAATAAGATCTCCAACCATCTTTTAAGTAGTTAGCATCTATTTGGTATTGTATTGAACCGTTAAGAGCAGCAGATACGTCGAATATATCTACTTCATCGTTTAAGTATTCTAGGTATTCTAAGCAATCGTCGATTGTATTACCACCTTCCATGAATTCATCAGCACTTAAACGTAATAATATTGGGAAGTTAGGTCCTACATTTTTTCTAACTTCATCTATTACAAGTCTTGCAAAACGAGTTCTATTTTCTACAGAGCCACCGAATTCATCAGTTCTGTTGTTGTATAAAGGTGATAAGAATTGACTTATTAAATAAGAGTGTCCTGCATGTATTTCTACTGCATCAAATCCTGCTGTTTGAGCTCTCTTAGCAGCTTCACCGTATTTTTTAACTATTTCATATATTTCTTCTTTTTCAAGAGGTCTAGGAATTTCTCCGCCTGCCTTTGAAGGTATATTTGAAGAAGAAACTGGTTGCATTCCTGTTCTTGAAGACATAGCAGATGCTCCAGCGTGATTTATTTGGATAGCTATTTTTGTTCCGTATTTGTGAACTCTTTCGCAAAGTTTGAATAATCTAGGTAGATAACTATCGTGGTCTATACGAAGTTGTGAAGTACCGTTTGAGCCTTGAGGAGAAAATACGCTTGCGTTTTCTACTATTATAAGTCCAGTACCGCCTTTTGCTCTTTGTTCATAATAATTAATATGTAAGAAACTCATTTCTCCGTTTTGTTCGCCATAATTTGTACCCATTGGCATCATTACGATGCGGTTTTTTAAGTTCATATGTTTCACTGTTAAAGGTGAAAATATATTTTTATATTTGTGTGACATTTTTAAAACCTCCATAAATTATATTTTTATTGATTATTATTTTTTATTTGTGTTTTGTTTGTTATTTTTTTATTTAAGATAATTCTAACAGTATTTATTTAAAATAACTAATAGCACTTTTTGTTATAAATTATAGATAAAAGTAATAGAAAAATGTTTTTTTGAAAAAAATACTTATAAATTATATTAAAATAAATATTTTTTTTATTTTTAGAGAAATTTTTAAATTTATAAAAAAAATCTAAAAAAAATAGCGTTTATATAAAAATTATCTATAGTTTATAGCTATATAAAAAATAAATTAATTACTTAAAAAATCGAAATATATATTGTATATTAATAATTAAGAACGATATATATAAATTTGAAGGAGATATTATGAATTTAAATCATTTACAATATTTTGTTAAATTAGCTCATTTAGAGCATTATACTAAAGCGGCTAAGGATTTATCTATAACACAGCCTAGTTTAAGTCATGCTATTTCTGCTTTAGAAGAGGAGTTGGGAACGAAGTTATTTGAAAAACATGGAAGAAATGTTGTCCTTACAAAGTATGGAAAGATATTTTTAAAATATGTAGAAAAGTCATTAGATTATCTCCAAGAGGGGATAGATAAAACAAAGGCCTTAACTTGTTCTACAAGTGGAGTTATAGATTTAGGGTACATATACACTCTAGAGTCAGAATTTGTTCCTATGATAGTTAGAAAGTTTTTAAATGAAAATGAAGATAAGAATTTTGGATTTACATTTTCGTCTTCAAATACAAAATCTATTATAGAAGGTTTAAAAAATGAGAGATTTGATATAGGATTTTGTTCAATGGTAGAAGATGAAAACAGCATTGAATTTATAAAGGTAAAAGAAGAGGAATTAGTTGTTGTAGTTCCTAAAAATCACGAATTATCTAAGTATAAAGAAATTGACTTGGCAAAAACTATTGGATATAAACATATAGCTTTTACTAAATCGAGTGGCTTGAGACCTGTTATAGACAATTTATTTAAGCGAATAAATAAAAAGCAAGATATATCTTATGAAGTTGAAAAAGACGAGTCCATGGCAGGATTGGTTGCAGAAGATTTTGGAATTGCCGTAATGCCTAATATTCCTTTCTTAAAGTATTTTAATGTAGATGTGATCAAGTTAAAAAGTCCTGTGTACAGCAGAAACATATATATGGCTAAATTAAAGAATAAATATCTATCGCCGGCAGTAGATGAATTTAGTAAATTTGTATTAAAAAATTGCAATAGGCTATAAAGAAATATTGATGTATACAATATATAAAATTATATTTTATATTAAGTTATAATTTTTTTGGTATAATAGTATTTAGTGATTTTAATAGAGGGAAGGGAGATTTTAGGAGTATGAGTTATTTAAAGATTAGAAATGTAGAAATAGGAAAGGGAATCCCAAAGATAATTGTACCAATTTGTGATAGAACAAAAGAAGAAATATTAAAAACAGCAAAGAAATTTTCTATTATACCAGTAGATTTTGATATACTCGATATCGATATTGTAGAGTGGAGAGTTGACTGGTATGAATACTACAATGATTGTGAAAAAATTGAAGAAGTGCTTGAAGATCTTAGAAAAATATTGAAAAATATACCACTTATATTTACAATAAAGACTGACAAAAGCGAAGGAGAGGCTGAAATAGCGGTAGAGGATTATGTGAATATATATAAAGAAGTCTGTGCAAGTAAGTTGGTTGATATTATAGATATTGAAGATAGTATTGGAAAAGACAACATGAAGGATATAATTGAATTTGCTAAGGATATGGGAACATATGTAATTGCAACTAATCATAACCTAACACATACTCCATCAAAGGCAGAAAGTATTGAAACTGCTAAGCAATTAGAGGATATGGGAGCTGATATTATAAAAATAATAGCAAAGCCACATAGCAAGTTAGATGTAGTTGAACTATTAGAGACAACAATTATTTTATCAGAACATATAGTAAAAACTCCTATATGTGCAATATCAATAGGAGAAAAAGGTGGACTTAGCAGGATTTGTGGAGAATTTTTTGGCTCATGTATAACTTATGGTGTCAACAGAAAGAAAAGTGCGCCAGGACAGCCTAATATTGAAGATTTAAGTAATTTACTTAAATTAATACATAAGAATATTGAAGCATAAAAAGACTATTAAACTATAGACAAAATATATAAAAAAGAGCAGAGAAATCAATTAGACTAAAGCCTAATTTAGGGTTACTATCAAAATAAAACTAATTAAAAAGGGGAAAAAAAATGAAGAATATTGAAAATACTAGACAAAGAATTAGTGAATGTGATAGTAAAATAATAGAAATTCTGACAGAGAGAATGAATTATATTGAAGATATAATCGCCTATAAAAAAGAACATGGTCTACCTATACTTCAAGAAGAATTCGAAGCTCAAAAAGAAATAAGCTTGATGAAACAAGTAGAAAACAATAAGTTTAAAAATGAAATACTAGATGTATTTAGATATATTGTAGATAATGGTAAAAAAATACAAGCTAAAAACCTATTCTCATACAATATATTCTTAATAGGATTTATGGGTGTCGGTAAAAGTACAGTATCTTCTTACTTAGGACATATGCTATCTATGGAGGAAATAGAAACTGATGCTCATATTGTAAAAATGGAAGGTATGACAATAAATGAAATGTTTAGTAGACGTGGAGAAGAGTATTTTAGACAATGCGAAACTAACACACTTATATCTTTAAAACAAAAAGAAAATACTATTATATCATGTGGTGGTGGTATGGCACTTAGAGATATAAATGTAGAATATATGAAACAAAGTGGTAAAGTAGTATTACTTACAGCTTCTCCAGAAACTATATTTGAACGTGTAAGATACAGCAATGAAAGACCTATATTAAATGGCAACATGAATGTAGAGTTCATTTCTGATTTAATGAAAAAACGTGAACCTAAATATTTAGATGCATGTGATATTATAGTATCTACTGACAATAAGACAATAAATGAAATTTGTGAAGAAATAGTTAGTAAACTTATAAAATCTGAATAATATGTTTAAATTTAAGTTACTAGGTAATAATTTTTTTTATTATTATTTAGTAACTTTTTTTAATTAAAAAATCAAAGTATAATCTTTAAATTTGTTTGCATGAGATAATGAAATTAAAGTAAAAAAATATAAGAAATTAAAAAATAAAGAAAATTTCAAAAATTATTTTTTTATTAGCTTGAAATATTGAAAATACTTTAATATATTGCTATAATTTAGTAAAATACAATTAGGTAAGGTGGGTACACATGAACAATATAGAAAAAGTAAGAGCAAAAATAAGTATGTATGATGATGAAATTATAAAAATTTTATCAAAAAGAATGGATTGTATCGATGAAATAATGGAATACAAAAGAGAAAATGGTATGCCAATATTACAACCTGAATACGAAGGTAAAAAAGAAATAGCACTATGTAAAAAATTAAAAGACAACAAATACCAAGATGAAATAATGAACGTATTTAGATATGTAGTTAAAAATGCTAAAAAATATCAAGCTAAAAACTTATTCCCATATAATATAATGTTAATAGGATTTATGGGTTGTGGTAAGAGTACTATAGCAAGCTATTTAAGCCATATACTTGAAATGGAAGATTTAGAAACTGATGATTTCATAGTAAAAAGAGAAGATATGACAATAAATGAAATATTCCAAAGAAAAGGAGAAGACTATTTCAGAGCTTGTGAAACTAATGCATTAAAAGAACTACAAACTAGACAAGGAATAATAATTTCTTGTGGTGGTGGAATGCCAATGAGAGATGAAAATGTAGATTTAATGAAACAAAATGGTAAAATAGTATTACTTACAGCTACTCCAGAAACTGTATACAACAGAGTAAAATACAGCAATCAAAGACCATTATTAAATGGAAATATGAACGTTGAATACATAAGCGATTTAATGGCAAAACGTCAAGATAGATATCAATCTATAGCAGATATAGTAGTAAACACA
>NZ_JBJDXL010000413.1:0-13535 GCF_051866655.1 Intestinibacter sp. | reverse complement strand
AGTTTATTTTATCCTTTAAATTTGAAGTAGTGTATACATTTTTGTCTTTAGTTATGAATATTGCCTCTGTATCGTCTATGCTTTCTATTAATTCTAATCCTTTTTCTACTCCAAGCCCAAATGCAGTTGTAGATAGACCATCTCCAATTAAAGATGACGATGACACTATAGTTACACTACTTAAATTATTGTCAAATGGATATCCAGTTGAAGGATCTATCATGTGGTGGTATATAACACCGTCTTTTTCTATGTATCTTTCGTATATTCCAGATGTAACTACAGATTGGTCTGAAACATTTATACTGCCTATAGAATTTCCTCTTTCATTTGTAGGATCTTGTATTCCTACTTTAAATGGTGTATTTTTGTCTTTTTCACCTAATACAAATACATTTCCACCTAAGTTTATTATTGCGCTTTCTACATTTTGTTCTTGCAGGTATTCGTATATTTTATCTGCTGCATATCCCTTTGCAATACCACCTAAATCTATCTCCATATTTTCTTTTTCTAATTTAACTGATTTGTTTTTTTCATCTAGAGAGATATCTTTGTAATTTACAAGCGGTAGTTTTTCTTTTATTTCGTTTGAGCTTGGAACCCTTGCGTTTTCAGTTCCAATTCCCCATAAATCTACAACAGGTCCTATAGTTATATCAAATACGCCATCTGAAATATCGGAAAAATTTAAGGCATTTTTTATTACATAGAAGGTTTCGTCGGATATCTTTACGTATTCTTTGCCAGCTTTTTTATTTACTTCAGATATTTCGCTATATTCTCTTGTTTTTCCCATTGTATTGTCGATATTTAGTAAAATATCTCCACATTTTTTTAAAATATCATCTGCTTCTGATTCCTTTACATTGTATAAAGTAATCTCGCTTACAGTCCCTAAATCGTAGTAAGTTTGACTATAATCTCCTTTATTAAAGTTGCCTCTAAATACATAGATGAAAAAACAAATAACAATAATTGCTACTATTAAAAAGGTAGATTTTTTTCTGTTCATAGTGTTTCCTCCAAATAATTGTGATATATTAATTATAACATAACAAAATATAAAGAGGAGTTTTTTACATGGTTAAATTAAATAATGATTGGGATGAACTGTTAAAGGATGAATTTAAAAAGGAATATTATTTAAATCTTAGAGAGTTTTTAAAAAAGGAATATTCTACTAGAATTATATATCCAAATATGTACAATATATTTGAAGCTTTAAAGCATACTTCTTTTAAAGATACAAAAGTTTTGATTTTAGGTCAAGATCCATATCACGGTGAAAATCAGGCGCACGGGCTTGCTTTTTCAGTTCAAAAAGGAGTGAAAATACCTCCATCTCTTTTAAATATATATAAAGAATTACACGATGATTTAGGTTGTTATATTCCAAATAATGGATATTTAATACCTTGGTCAGATCAAGGAGTTTTACTTTTAAATACTGCTTTGACTGTAAGAGCGCATGAAGCGAATTCTCATAAAAATATTGGCTGGGAAATATTTACTGATGATGTTATAAAATTATTAAATACAAGAGAAGACCCAGTTATATTTGTGCTTTGGGGAGCAAATGCAAGACGCAAAAAGGAATTTATAGATTTAAGTAGACATTACGTATTAGAAGCGCCACATCCAAGTCCATTGTCTGCAAGTAGAGGATTTTTTGGATGTAAGCATTTTTCTAAGATAAATAAAATTTTAAAAGACTTAGGTAAAGAACCTATCGACTGGCAAATACCAAATATTTAATTGGAAAATTATAAAAATAAAGTAGTTAATTGTAACAATTTATCATAATATAGAATATTATAAATTAAAAGATATATAATTCATATATTATGAAGAGAAGTGATGTCAATGACAGTAAATGTAATAACTGCAAAATTAGCTAAAAAGATGATAGATAATAGAAAATTTGGCTTGATAATAGATTTGAGAGAATACGATGAATATTTACAAGGGCATTTACCAGGAGCTATAAATATTCCAGTCAATCAAGTACTAGATAGAATAAATGAAATTAAACGCTATCAAGGCTCAAATGTTCTTTTATATTGCGAACATGGAATTCAAAGTATAGGAGCAGGAAAAGCATTGATTTTAAATGGATTTAGTAAAGTATACAGCTTGGATAAAGGCTTAGGCTCATACAATTATCCTTTGTATAATTAGGTAAAGAAAACAAAAATATTTTTATTGAGAGGTATTACATCAATTTTGTAATATCTCTTTTTAATTAATAATAAATATATGTTAATTAATAGGAAATATATGAAATCTATAAAAATACACCTTTAAAAAATATAAAAAGTGAACTATAATATTACGAAAGAAAAATTTTAGGAGATTAAATATATGGAAAAAGATTTTAAAATGAGAACAGGTCTAATTGTTGGACAAGAAGGATTAGATAAATTAAAAAATGCAAATGTAATAGTATTTGGAGTAGGCGGAGTAGGTAGCTTTGCGTGCGAGGCAATTGTAAGAGCAGGAGTTGGAAATATAACTATAGTAGACTTTGACGATGTCGATATAACTAATATAAATAGACAAATACCAGCACTTCACTCTACAGTCGGAAAATTTAAAGTAGATGTAATGAAGGACAGACTCCTAGATATAAATCCAGATTTAAATATAAAAACAGTAAAAAAAGTGTACAGCGCAGAAACAAGTGATGAGATATTCACAGAAGATTACGATTACGTTATAGATGCTATAGATATGGTCACATCTAAAATAAATCTTATAGAAGTCTGCAACGAAAAGGGATTTAAGATCGTAAGCTCTATGGGTATGGGAAATAAATTAGACCCTACTAAGATAGTAGTTACAGATATTTACAAAACACATACATGCCCTTTAGCAAAGGTTCTTAGAAGAGAATTAAAAAATAGAAGAATAAAAAAATTAAAGGTAGTTTATTCGACTGAACAGCCTATCGAATTAAAGGAAAAAATAATGAATGGAAGAAAGGTAACTCCAGGAAGTGTATCTTTCGTGCCTTCTGTAGGAGGACTTATAATAGCATCTGTAGTAATTAGAGATCTATTAGAGCAAGAATAAAATTAATTTCAAATAAAGGTGTATCTTTACTCAATAAGACTAAAATTTGACTTAGGATATAAATAGTGGAGTACTTTAGATTTTTAAAGTCTCCACTTATTATATAATGTAGGAAAATGTTTTATTATGCTCTAAAATCAATTTGAAGCCTTGTATTTTATTTTAGTGTAAATTCTATTGCCGTCTGAGTAAAATACCATACTGCCATTTATATCAGTCCTAAAAATCTTTGCATCTACGGCTTCTAAATTGTCCAAAGTGGCTTTATGAGGATGACCGTAGCTGTTTTTATATCCACATGAAATAACTGCTATATCGGGAGTAGTTTCTTGTAAAAAATCTATACAGCTAGAACTACTGCTGCCGTGGTGAGCTACCTTTAAAAAATCTACATTTTCTAAATCATATGAATTTACCATATCCATTTCGTTTTCGCTATCACAATCCCCTGCAAACAAAAAATTGTTGTTTTTATACGAAATATTTAGTACAATGGAATTTGAATTATTATCGTCAGTTATATAACTAGGACTTAAAACATCGATTTTAGTAGAATTATCCAAGTTAAAAGTGTCGTCTTTAGATAGATAACCTATTTTTAAGTTTTTTTGATTACAGGAATCGATTAAGTTGTCGTAACACTCACTATCGGTAATCTGTTTAGTCATGTATATTTTATCTACATCGAAATTATCAATTACATAGTCTAAGCTACCGATATGGTCGCTGTCAGGGTGAGTTGCAATGATTATATCTAGATTTTTTACTTTTTTATTTTTTAAATACGATTTTATTATTTTAGCACTATCTTCATCGCCACCGTCTATCAGCATGTTTTTATTTGACGGTGTTTGGATTAGAATTGAGTCGGCTTGCCCTACATCTATTATGTGGATACAAAAAACTTTATTTTTGTCACAGCCTGTGAAAAGTGCTATTATAATAATTAAAAAAATTAATATTTTTTTATTCAAGTAAAATCACTCCATTAAATTATATGTTTATTAAATATTATCTTGGGTAAAATAAAATATTGAAATATATTATTAATATTGACATTAAAATAAAAATAAATACATCTAATTGGGAAATTCTTCATTAATAATAATTTTAAGTGAAGAATTTTATATGTTATAGGAGGAAATTATGTTAGCAACAATAGAAAATAAAGAAAATATAAATTCATTTTTTAAAGATATAATGGAAGAAGAGCATAATAATTTAGGTCCTTGCTTTAAGGAAATAACAATAGAAGATAGAGAAATACTAAATCCATATTTTGATTTAGTTGATTATGAAGCGTGTGAATACTGCTTTGACACTTTGTATATGTGGCAACATGCATATAAAACTGCTTATTATATAGGAGATAATTTCGCTGTTTTAGTAGGAGAATATGAGGGAGATTTATTCTCTATACTACCACTTGCAAAAAAAGAAGATTTACCAAAGGCAATAGATTTTGTTTTAAACTACTTTAAGCAAATAGATAAGGAATTGTATTTTAGAGGTATAAGTGAAGAAGTAATCGATTATTTAAAAGAAAATTATGGAGATAAGTTTGAGTATATAGCAGAAAGAGATATATTCGATTATGTATACGATGGCGAAACTTTGAGAACTCTAAAAGGAAGAAAAAATAGCAAAAAAAGAAATCATATAAATTATTTTTTAAATGAATACGAAGGAAGATTTGAATACAGACTTCTTGGAAAAGAGGATTTCGATGATTGTAGAGCTCTTTTAGATAGATGGGCTGATAATAAAGAAGAAAACGACGAAGTAAGCGAAGGAATGGACGATGAAAGAGTAGGCATCGAAAAATTATTCAAACACTACGATGAAATATCAGATAGATTAAAAATAGCAGGAATCTATGTAGATGGGATATTAGAAGCTTTTACTATGGGTGAATTGATAAACGACGACATGGCTTTAATTCATATAGAAAAAGCAAACCCAAGTATAAGGGGTCTATACCCTTATATAAATCAACAATTTTTAGTTAATGAATTCCCAAATGTAGATTTTGTAAATAGAGAAGAGGATATGGGCTTAGAAGGTCTTAGAAAGGCTAAGCTATCTTATCACCCTTGTAGATTTGTAGAAAAATACACAGTTAGGGAGGCTAACTAATTGGATATTAGATACGCTATAGAAAAAGACAGAGAACAAATAATTTCTCTATGGGATTATTGTTTTGAGGATCAAAAAGAATTTGTAGATTATTACTTTGAAAATGTATACGACGAGAAAAATACTTTAGTTGTTGAAGAGGAAAATGAAGTATTATCCTCACTACAAATGAATAAATACAAAATAAGACTTAGAGACGACGATTATAAAGTATCGTATATAGTAGGAGTTTCATCAAAGCCTGAAATAAGAGGCCATGGATATATGAAGAATTTAATGGTGCGTACATTAGAGGAGATCTATAAAAATGGAGAAATAGTATCTATATTAATGGCTATAGATTATAGATTGTATAGAAGATATGGATTTGACCACTGTTATGACCAGCTTGAGTATAGTATAAGAACAGAGGATCTTTCTAGATTTAAGCTGACTTCTAGGTTAAAGAGAGCTTCTATAGAGGATGCTAAAATTTTAGCAGATATTTACAGAGAAGCTATGAAATCTTTAAATGGATATACAGTTAGAGATGAAGAGTATTTTAGAAGATTTATAATGGAAATTGAATCTGAAAATGGGCGTGTATATATTAATGAAGAAAAAAACAGCAGAAGCTATATAGCCTATTATATTCAAGGAGATACATTTTTTGTAAGAGAGCTGATATACAGTGGTGTATCTTCTCTTAAATGTGTTTTAGCTTATATATACAACCACAATACCCAATGTAAAAATACAGTTATAAATTCACCAGTTGATGATAAAATAAGATTAGTAGTTGAAAATTTAAAAACATGTGAAATGAAACTTGTACCGTTTATGGCTGGAAGAATGATAAATTTTAAAAAGTATTTAGAGACACTAAAGTTAGAGGAAGAAAAAATAAAAAAAATAGAAGATAAATCTATAAATATTAAGGTTAAGGATAAGTATATAAAGCAAAACGATGGAGTTTTTAAAATATCAATATTAGATAATAAAATAAACGTAGAAAAAGTAGAGCAAAATTACGATATAGAATTAAATATAAATTCTATTGCACAATTAGCTTTTTCTTATTTAAATATAGATGAAATACTTATGTTAAATGAGATAGACGAAAATTCATTGAGTTATGATCAAAAGACTATTTTAAACACTTTATTTGAAAAAAAGACAAATTATATAGATGAGCTCGTATAATTTTAACGGCGAAAATTTTAAAAGAAGCATATAGACTATATTTTTATATATTTTATATGTTTTTTTTATGGAAAAATTATTATAAGTTTAATTTTTTATATAAAAATTTATAAATATAATGGAATATTTCGAAAATAGATATACAATATATTTATAAATAAAATAACTGGGGTGATATATAATGGAAGTAAAATATGCAAAACGTATGATGACAGAAGGGGGATCTGAAATAAGTGATATATTAGCTTTAACTGCTAAACCTGAAATAATATCTTTTGCAGGAGGATTACCTGCACCAGAACTATTTCCAGTTCAAGATATGAAGAAGATGGCTAATGCTGTTTTAGATGAAGAAGGTGAAGTAGCACTTCAATATTCTTCAGGTCAAGGTTTCCCAAAATTCAGACAACAAATAGCTGATAGAATGAATGCTAAACAAAAAACAAATGTAACTGCTGATGATATATTAGTAACTAGCGGTTCTCAACAAGTACTAGAATTTTCTGGTAAAGTTTTTATAGATGAAGGAGACATAATATTATGCGAAAGTCCTACTTATTTAGGAGCTTTAAACGCATTTAACGGATATGGACCAAAATACATAGAAGTTGAAACTGATGAAGATGGTATGAACATGGAAGCTTTAGAAAAAGTTTTAGCTAGCAATGATAACATAAAAATGATATATGTTATACCAGATTTCCAAAATCCAACAGGAAGAACTTGGCCACTTGAAAAACGTAAAAAATTTGTTGAATTAATAACTAAATATAAAGTAGTTGCTCTAGAAGACAACCCATATGGTGAATTAAGATATGATGGAGAATTTTTACCTTCATTAAAATCTTTAGATACAGAAGGCTATGTAGTGTATTTAGGAACATTCTCAAAAATATTATGTCCAGGATATAGACTTGGATGGGTATGTGCAGCACCAGAAATATTAGCTAAGTATATAAGATGTAAAGAAGATGGAGATTTACAAACTTCAACAATATCTCAATTAGAAGTAAGTAAATATATAGAAAGATGTGACTTAGATGGACACGTATTAGAAATAAGAGCTCTATACAAAAAACGTAGAGATTTAATGATAAAAACTATAGAAGAAGAATTTCCTGAAGGAGTTAAATGGACTCATCCAGAAGGTGGATTATTCATGTGGGTTACATTACCTGAATATATGAATGCTACTGAAATGATGAAAAAATGTATAGAAAACAATGTAGCATACGTACCAGGAGTTGCTTTCTATCCAGGCAGAACTAAGACTAATAACTTTAGATTAAACTATTCAAATATGGATGAAGATAGAATAGTAGAAGGTATAAAGAGATTAGCTGCTGTTATAAAATCTGAATTAAGATAGTAAGTTATTATAAATACAAAAATAAGGCGTACATGTTTTGTGTATGTCTTATTTTTTTGTAATAAATTTGAATTAAAAATAAAATTTATATACTTAAAGTTGTTTATATTAAAAAAATAAGGTCAATAATATAGAAAATATTTGTTTTAAAGATATTAGAGGAGGAGTGCTTTGAGACGACCTTTATTATTGATTTTTATTGTGCTTTTAGTTTTGGGATTTTTGATTACGAAGGATTCTGGGCTAGATAATATAAATAAAGATACAGAGATTACTATAACAGGAGTTGTGAAGGACAAGAAAGAAAAGGATAAATACACTCAGTATATAATAGACGGCTATTTAGTAAATGACTATAAGAGAAAATACGAATTGAAAATAGGAAAGGTGGTATCAGTACAAGGTAAGCAAAAGGATTTAGAAAAAATGGAGTTTGATGATTTTAACTACGGTAGATATATAAGAAGCTGTGGATATAAAGGAATGATTTATTCTGATTATTTTAAAGTTGTAGGTCAGAACAAGTTTTATATCCATTTAGGGCAGTTAAAGATGTATATGAGAGATACCTTTAGATATTTGTATAAAGATACTTCAAATTTTATAAATTCGTTTTTATTGGGAATGAAGTATGATTTGACTCAAGAAGAGAATGAAATGTTTTCTAGGACTGGAACAAGCCATGTAATAGCCATATCTGGGCTTCATACAAATATAATTTGTATATTGATTGCCTATGTTATAAGAGGAATAAATAAACTTTATAAATTATTTATTTTGATAGTAGTTATGGTTTTGTACAGTATAATGGTCGGTTTCTCTCCATCTATTGTAAGAGCTGTTGCATTTGTAGCTATTATGTATTTGGCGGTATTTTTATTTAAAAAAAGAGATGGTATAACTACATTATCATTAATTGCTAGTTTATTAATTATAAACAATCCATACACTATATATAATGTTAGCTTTCAATTATCGTTTTTAGCTACATTATCTATTTTATATTTCAATAAGATGATCAAGAAAAGACTTAAATTCGATATAGTATCGATGACTGTAGCTGCTAATATTTTAACTATACCTATAGTATATTATGTATTTGGAGGTATTCCTATTTTATCGATTTTAGGAAATATAGTTATAATACCTTTTATAGGAATCATCATGAATTTAAGTATTTTTAGTATTTTATTTTTTGAATTTAGTTTAAATATTACAAAAGTCATAGTTTATATAAACAAAACACTCATTAATATGGTATATTATATATTGGATAAATTAAGTCAAATAGAGATTGGATATATACAAGTTGAAAATCCTAATATGACATACGTAATAATCTATTATGTTTTAATATTCTCTTATATGATATATAGAGAGCTTAAAACTATGAAGGAGCAGGAAAATGAAATACAAGGATATTGTTTATAATATAAAAGCTAAAAATTTTGAAAAAATTTATCTATTGTACGGCAAGGAGCATTATTTAATAGATAACGCTATAAAGCTGTTTAAAGAGTCTTTAAATGAAAGTATGATAGACTTTAATCTAGATATACTAGATGGCAAAGAAATCATGCTAGATCAGTTATTAAGCTCAATAGAGACGCTTCCATTTATGGACGAGAGAAAGATAGTAATCGTCAAAGATTTTGAGTTACTTATGAAGGGCAAGAAAAAGAATTTTTCAGATAAAGAAGAAAAGATTTTTGCAGAGCATTTAGAAAATATTCCTGATACTACAGTCTTAGTTTTTGCTGTGTATGGGGATATAGATAAGAAAAAAAGCATAGTAAATAAAATAAATAAAAACGGAATAGCATATAACTGTGAAAAAATATCTGATATGGATTTATTTAAGTGGACTAGAAAAAGATTTGATGAAAATCAAATTACAATAGAAAACGCTCAGGTTATGTACTTTATAGAATCGACTGGATACAAGGATAAAAACAACGAATTTACCTTATCTGATATAGAAAACGAAATAAAAAAGATAAGCTCGTTTGCAGGTAAAGATACTAAGGTCACTAATGAGATAATAGATAGGCTTTCACAAAAGAAAATAGAAAATGATATTTTTAAGCTGATAGATTATATAGGCGAGAAAAACTCTCAAAATGCAATCAAAATATTAAATGATATGATTAACGAGGGAGAATCTGTTTTAGGTATTTTTGCTATGATAAATAGACAATTTAAAATAGTTCTTCAAATAAAAGAGCTTTTAAACAAAGGTATGAATAATAAAAGTATAGCAGATAAATTAAAGATGTCTTTATTTGTTGTAAATAAATCAATAAAGATAAGTAAGAATTTTACAGAGTCTATGATAATAGATATGCTAAATTATATCTTAGAAAGTGACTACAAAATAAAAAATGGCCTTATGAGAGACACGCTTGCTATAGAGATGTTAGTTAGCCAGTATTGTCAGAGAAAGGTAAGTTAAAGTCTTCCTAATAAAAAAGGAGGACTTTTTCAATGTAGATTTTTGCAAAATAAAAAACCCTTGAAATTAATCAAGGGCCAATTTATGCACAAATTAAACATCTTATTAAGCGTTCATAGAGTTTAATTTTTGAGCTAATTTAGCTACTTTTCTAGCAGCAGCGTTTTTGTGTATAGTTCCTTTAGAAGCAACTTGAGATATTTTCTTTTGAGCGAATTGGAATCTTTGTGTAGCTTCTTCAACGTTACCAGCATTAACAGCTTCTTCGAATCTTCTTATAGCTGTTTTAACTTGTGATTTTCTCACTCTGTTTAAAGCAGTTTTCTTATCGATAACTTTTATTCTTTTTTTAGCAGATTTTATATTTGCCAATCTGTTCACCTCCCGTAAAATTTATTATTCTCATCGTCAACATATTTGATTTTAACAGAAATAAAAATAAAAATCAAGTATTAATATGCAATACTTTTAATTTAATTTAAGATTTATATAAATTATGTTTAAAAATAATAAAAGAGTTAATAATTATAACTAAAGTTAAAAATTTAAAAACATATATGACATAATTAATTAATATTTTGGAGGCTTTATATGATAAGTATAAGAACAGATTTAGCACTTGAAGCGAGAGAGTTATGTGAAGGAGAATCGAGTCGTTTAGATGGCGTTGTTGTAGATACTAAACAATTAGATGATTGTACTGTAACTACAGTAGAAGTAGTAAATGAAACAGGCTCAAAAATAATGAATAAGGAAATAGGCAAATATATAACTTTAGAAAGCGATCTAATGAAATTTGACGATGAAGAATCTAGAGAAAAGGTAATAGATTATTTAAAGGATGAATTAATAAACATATTTGGTTCAGACAAAACGAAAAGGACTTTGATTATAGGACTTGGAAATTGGAATATTACATCAGATGCTTTAGGACCTAAGTCAGTATCTAAGACGTTGGTTACACGTCATATTTTTAAAAATTACAACAAGGATTACGACGATGATTTTACAGAGGTATCTGCATTGAGCCCAGGTGTAATGGGAATAACAGGTATAGAAACTGTAGAAATAGTAAAAGCTATAGTAGATAAAATAAAACCCGACAGAGTGGTAGCGATAGATTCCTTGGCATCTAGAAAAATGGAGAGAATTAATTCAACTATACAAATATCAACTGCAGGTATTTCACCAGGAGCAGGAGTTGGTAACATAAGAAAGGCTTTGAATAAAGATTATTTAGGGGTTGATGTAATAGCTATAGGAGTTCCCACTGTTGTAGATGCAGCTACACTTACTATGGATGTTCTTGATTTAGCTATTAATAATTTAATAAGTGTTTCAGAAGAAGGTAGTCAATTTTACAATATGCTTAAAAAACTACAAGACGAAGAGAAATATCAATTGATAAAGGATTCCCTAGATCCATACGATAAAAATCTAATTGTAACTCCAAAGGATATCGATCAGACAATAGAAAATTTATCGATAATAATAAGCGAAGGATTAAATAGATCTCTTCATCCAGGGAGGATTTAACTAAGGAGGACAAAAATGTATAATAAATTTGCTAAAATAGTGGTTATAGCTATTTTAATATTTATAATACCAAATAGTGTATCTGCTTTCGATAAGAGCAATTTACTAAATAATTTAATAAAATACTCTTATCCCGAGATAAAAGTTATAGAAAAGGATAAAACTCAAGAAGAAGGCAATACAAAAGAAACTCAAAATGACAATCAGAAAGATAGCCAGTATATAAATGTTTATGTAGGTGAAGATAATATACCGACTATAAATACAGAGGCAAATAACGATATAAATTTAAAAAGCAATGTATACAGCCAAAATTTAAGGGTCACAAACGATAAGCCAGAGATTTTAATATACCATAGTCATAGTTGCGAAACTTACCTTGATTCACCAGAGGGAAATTATCATTCAGAGGATAAAGAGCATTCTGTTATGTCGGTTGGATGTTTGCTTACAAATGAATTATCTAATTTGGGATGGGGTGTAGCACATTGTACAACATATCACGATAGTCCTACATATAATAATTCATATGCTAGAAGCTCTCAAACTATAAAATCTACAATGAATAAATACAATAGCATAAAAATAACTATTGATTTGCATAGAGATGGACTTAATATCGCAAACGAAGCAGTAAAAACTAATATCCATAATAAATATACGACGACAATAGATGGACAAAAAGTTGCTAAATTTTTCTTTGTCGTAGGAGCTAGAAATGATGATGTAGATAAAGTTAAAAAGTTAGCAGACGGCATAACTGAATACGCCAATAAAAAATATCCTGATTTGATAATGCCTGTTGTAGTTAAACCATATGGTAGATTTAATCAAAGTATATGTGATAACGCCTTACTAGTTGAAGTAGGGAGCAACGGCACTACTAGCGGTGAGGCCCAAGCCAGTGCTAAGTATTTAGCAGAAATATTAGATGGATATTTTAAAGAAAAAAATATATAAATAGGATAATATCAATATGAGCAAATTAGATGAAAGAATAAATAAAAGATTGAATAAAAAACTAAATAGAAGAAAGAAGGTATTTTTTTTAAAGGTTATATCTTTTACTTTAATGATTTGCATATCCGTAGTTTGTATATTTTGGGTAGATTATAATATGAACGAAATGCTAAATAAAAGATCATTAATAGAAAATTACTTGCCAAACTTTATAAATATAGAATTTTAAAAATTAATATAAGAAAATAAGGCTTAACAAAAATAAGTCTTATTTTTCTGTCACAACTTATATTTACAGAAAAGCCGATATATTATAAAATAAAATCTATGATGAAAATAATTTAGAAAATAAAATCAAGGAGGGAAAAAGGTGGACAGCAAACAAAGTAGAACAAGAAATTTTAGTATTATTGCGCATATAGACCATGGAAAGTCTACCTTGGCGGATAGATTAATTCAATATACAGGTTTAGTTAGTGATAGAGATATGAAAAACCAATTATTAGATAATATGGATTTGGAAAGAGAAAGAGGAATTACTATCAAACTGCAAAATATAAGATTGATGTACAAGGCTAAGGATGGCAATGAATATTATTTAAATTTAATAGATACTCCAGGACATGTAGACTTTAACTACGAGGTGTCTAGAAGCTTGGCTGCATGTGAAGGTGCTCTTTTAGTAGTAGATGCAGCTCAAGGTGTAGAGGCTCAAACCTTAGCAAATGTGTATTTAGCATTAGATCAAGATCTAGAAATACTACCAGTAATAAATAAAATAGATCTTCCAAGTGCTAGACCAGATGAAGTAAAACATGAAATAGA
>NZ_JBJDXL010000412.1:0-2981 GCF_051866655.1 Intestinibacter sp. | reverse complement strand
TAAATCTAGAGACATTAGGAGACTTTTGTGCTGATTCTGGGCAGGTTGGAGTATTTCTTTTAGATGAAGTATTAAAATATAATCCAGAATTTGATTATCATCTAAACAACCTTTGGACTACTACTCTTATTAAGGATTTTGATGGAGATATAGAATATTACGTTGATGCTGAGAATCAAGCTCACATCCTAGGTTCTGGAAATATAAATTTCTGTACTATACAAACAGGATTTTAATGAGTAAAATAAGAGAATTAGTAAATAATCTTCTGAAGAGGCAAGAGGAGAAGGTAACTTCTCTGATTGCCTCTGATTCAGAAGATACAATAGAATTTAATAAACTAATATATCTAAAGGATGTAGAAAGAGAATTAGATTATTTAGAAGATATTGCTAAAAAATTCGATAATGATCTATTTAGTTAGTAATCAGAAACAGCTATTTGAATCTGATAAATATAAAGAATTAAGCCCAGAGAATGCTATAAGTATGCTATCTAAGGAGACATTATTAGGTGCAGATACTGAAACAGAAGGAATGAATCCTTACAATAAAAAACTCCTTACTATACAGTTAGGAACAGAAGAGTTTCAGATAGTATGGGATTGTACTACAGTTAATATTCAATTATTGAAACCAATTCTAGAGAATCCTAATATTAAAACAATTTGGTGGAATTATTTGTTTGATGGAAAATTTCTATATCATCAAGGAATAATCCCAGTAAATATATATGATGGAATGCTGGCCGAGAAACTAATGTGGTTGGGCTATCCCCCTGGTATGCATAGTATGTCTTTAAAAGCTGCTGGGGAGTTTTATTGCAATGTAGAGTTAGACAAATCTATAAGAGGTAAAATTATTCAAGTTGGGTTAACTCCTGATACAATAGAATATGCTGGATTAGATGTTAAGTATGAAATTCCAATTTATAAAAAACAACAGGAACTCTTAAAAGAAAAAGACTTATTAAAAGCATCTGAATTTGAGAACGAATTTGTGAAGGTTCTGGCTTATATAGAATACTGTGGGGTAAAGTTAGATATAGATAAGTGGAAAGCCAAAATGAATAAAGATCTTGAAAGGAGAGATAAGTATAAAAGGGAGTTAGATGACTGGGTTTCTGATTATTTCCTAGAACATAAAGGAGACAGCAGGAACTACACCATAGAGTATAGCTATCCATACATAATAGATGGAAAAGTAATTAATGATGAAATCCCTGAAAATTCGACCCCAGTAGGACAAGAAACAGTTATATCAGATGATGGAACAACTTCTATATATAGAATAGTCTTGCTAAAAGTTAATTTTGTAAAATATGATTTTCAGGGGGATTTGTTTTCTGGATTTGATACTAAGCCTAAATGTGTAATAAATTGGGATAGTCCTAAACAAGTAATACCTCTGTTTGAATTACTAGGATTTAAATTAGATACCTTTGATAAAAAGACTAAACAAAAGAAGAAATCAGTAGAGTCTAACATAATAGAGCCGCAAAAACATATTAGTCCGATAGCAGAAATCTATTTGAATTATAAAGCAGCCCAAAAAGTTGTTTCAGCTTATGGAGATAATTGGCTCAAAGCTGTAACTAAAGAAGATGGAAGAATTCATCCTAGCTTCTATCAATTAATGGACACTGGCAGGCTAAGTTGTGGTGGAGGAGAATCAGGTGTAAATGTACAGAATTTACCTAGTGATGCAGAAACTAGATCATGCTTTGTAGCGGAAGAAGGCAATGTATGGATCAGTTGTGACTATCAATCTCAAGAGTCAAGGCTAATTGCATCTATAGCTAATGATCAAGCTATGATTGATCTGTTCGAGAATGGCTGTGGAGATGTTCATAGTCTAGTAGCTAAAATGTCCTATCCAGATATTATAAAAGACACTCCAGTAGAGGAAATTAAAGCTAAATTTAAGCATTATCGTCAAGAAGCCAAGGGCATCGAGTAAACAGTAAATATTCACTTTGACAATTTTTAACATTTTAGATTTTGCTAATTGTCTTTTATTTTGTAACTTTGTAGAAAATAAAATCTACGAGTTATGAATATAAAAATAGAAAATGACAAATTAGAAAATTTGAAGTTAAAAGGAATTTATAGAATCACTAATCTTACTAATAACAAATGTTATGTAGGAAGTACTTGGAAATCTTTTAGATCAAGGTGGAAACAACATGTAAGTAAACTAAACTGCGGAAAGCATCATTGTAATCATTTACAGGCTGCGTGGGATAATTATGGAGAAGATAACTTTGAATTTGAGATACTTGAATTAGTTAGTGATAAGGATATACTATTAGATAGAGAAGCTTTTTATATAGAAAAGTACAAAGCTTATATTGAAGGATATAACGAAAATCCTAATCCTAATCTATCTCCTATGTTCAATGAAAATTCTCGTATTAAAAGCTCAGAAACTCATAAGAGGTTATGGAGAGAACTAGAAGAATCTATGACTGAAGAAGAATTTGCAGAATATAAAAAGCAATATTTGGAAGCAAGAGGGCTTATAAAAGGAAAAGAACCTTGGAATAAAGGCAAAAAAATGACAGAGCAACAAACTGAGAAAATGAGAAAACCTAAAGTCAATGGGGTTTCTCAGGCAATGAAAGAGGTTCATAAGAAAAACTCACAGCGTTTTAAAGATAAAGCTGATTATGTTATAGTCTATGATGATGATAATAATTGGTTTAATACATTTTGGTGTAATTCAGATTTAGTTGAATATAGCAAATCCGAATTTAATAATTTACCCGTTAAGATTAGAAAAGGAGGTACTAGAACTTTAGATCCTTCAAAAATAACTAATCATATTAAAGACGGAAAAGCTTATAAAGGTTTATATTTTAAGCGAGCTCCTAAGAGCAGGAAACTCTCTTATGCAAATGAGGCGAACTCATGGAAAGCTGAAACCGAGCCAATCATGAGCCAAGCTGAAAGTACACTTTCAGAAGGTGCAGAGACTACTGGA
>NZ_JBJDXL010000411.1:0-2993 GCF_051866655.1 Intestinibacter sp. | reverse complement strand
TATAGTAGGTAAATGAACTATAATAATAGTTGGATAATATAAATTTTTAAGTCTATTATATATGGAGGTATGAAATGAATAAATATTTAGAAAGAGCTATAGAATTAAAACCTAATACTATTAAAGATAGAAGACATATTCATGAAAATCCTGAATGTGGAATGGTTTTACCGAAGACAAAGGAATATGTAATTGGTAGATTAAAAGAAATGAATTTAGAACCTAAAATCGTTGGAGATTCAGGTATAGTAGTTTTAATCGAAGGAAAGAAACCAGGAAAGACAGTTTTACTCCGCTGTGATATGGACGCACTTCCAATGGAGGAAGTAAACAACTTACCATTTAGAAGTAAAATAAAGGCAGCACATACTTGTGGTCACGATATGCATACTGCGATTATGATTACAGTAGCTCAAATTTTATCTGAAAACATAGATGATATAGAAGGAAATGTCAAGATAGTATTCCAACCAGGTGAAGAGGCTGGTGAAGGAGCTAGAATGCTGATAGATGAGGGTGTTTTAGAAAATCCTAAGGTAGATTTAGCTATTGCGATGCATGTTTTTCCTACACATGAACCTAATACAATAGCCTATGCTATAGGAGGGGCTACTAGTTCAGTAAATGCATTTGAAATAAAAATCAAAGGTAAGGGATGTCATGGTTCTATGCCAGAAAAGGGTATAGACCCTATAAATACAGGAATGTATATATACCAAGCACTTCAAAGTTTAATTCCAAGAAGTATTTCTGCAACTGAGAGGGCAGTTTTAACTATAGGACAATTTATCTCAGGTGATGCTCCAAATATTTTACCAGAAGAGGCTATTATGACAGGATCTCTTAGAACATACGATCCAAATGTCTGCGATACAGTACTTGCTAAAATTAAACAAATATTAAAGGGTGCGGAAGCTATGTTTGGAGCAACAGTGAGCTACCGTGAATTTTTCACTCCTTTCCCATGCTCTTATAATGAACCAACTGAAACTCGTAAGCTAGTTAAGTATATGGAGGATATAGATGATTTGAATTTAGTTGAAACTCAAGGAATGTCAGGATCTGAAGATTTTGGATTTATAACACAATTAGTACCTTCTGTGTACTTAGAATTAGGAGCAAAGGTCCAAGGAAATGATTATGTAAATCATAGTCCAAATGTATTGTTTAATGAAGTTTGTATGCCTTATGGAGCAGCTGCATTTGCAAATTGTGCTGTAAAATGGTTAAAAAATAATAAATAAGTAAATTTATAAAAATATTATTGACATTATAGTTACTGGAAACTTTACACTTATAAGAAATCATACTTTTTAAGGGAAGGGGAAATAAAAATATGAAAGCATTAAATCGTTGGATATATGCAGTAGTAGGTGTAATAGTTTTATTATTTGCAGGACTTATTTATGCATGGAGTGTACTTGTAACACCGATTAGTCAGGAATTTACAAATTGGAGTAATACGAGTTTATCGTTAACATTTACAATTTGTATGATATTCTTCTGTTTAGGTGGACTAATAGGTGGGCTTTTGCAGAAAAAAATCGATGTAAAAATAAATGTTTGGTTGGCGGCAGTTTTATTTTTAATAGGATTTTTTATTTCATCAAAGGCACAAAGCATTGCGACTTTATATGTAGGATATGGAGTTTTAGCTGGGTTTGCATCAGGACTTGCTTATAATTCAGTAATGAGTACAATGTCTAAGTGGTTTTTAGATAAGCAAGGGCTTATTTCTGGAATACTTTTAATGGGATTTGGACTTGGAAGCTTCATAATAGGTAAGATATATCAAGCTTATACACCGACTGACATTGGAGGATGGAGAACCTCATTTATGGTGTTTGGAGTTATATTGGTAATTGTTCTAGGTATTGGGGGATTTTTCTTTGTAAAACCAGGTGATGATTTTGTACCTCCAGTTAGTGCTTCAAAAGGCAAAGAGAAAAATTCTAGCAAAATCAATAAGGAAGTAGGTATAGATGTAAATGCTGTTCAAATGGTAAAAAGACCTTCATTTTGGTTTTATTTTGTATGGGCAACATTACTTGGTGCTGCAGGACTAGCTTTGATATCACAGGCTAGTGGTATAGCAGGTGAAGTAGGCAAGGGTGTAAGTGCTTCTACAATTGCGACAGTTGTTGGATTAATATCTATTTGTAATGGTATAGGACGCGTTATCTATGGTGGAATGTTTGATAAATTAGGACGTTTTAAAACTATGATGACAGTTGTAGTAGTATTTTTTATATCAGCCTTGTTGTTGATTATTGCATTTAAATCTAAAAGCTTTGGCGTTTTAATAGTTGGATTTATGCTATGTGGAGCTTCTTATGGAGGTATAACATCGACGAACTCTGCTTTTATAAATTCTTTTTATGGAGCTACAAATTACCCTGTTAACTTCTCTATAATAAATTTAAATCTTATAATAGCATCATTTGGAAGTACAATTGCAGGAGCGCTTTATGATTCTAGTGGATCTTATCTTAGCACAATTTTTATGATGATAGGAGCAATTGCACTTAGTTTTATATGTGTTGTAAGCATAAAAAGACCATAATACAAATTTAGTTGTATAAAAGTGACTTCTACTATTTTTTAGTAGGAGTCTTATTTTATGAAGATTTTTTAGAATTTTCGTAAAAATAGTTGACATTATAGTAACTTGAAGGTTTAAACTTGGTATTAATAGTAGTATGTTAATTATTTGAGAATTGTTAGTAATAGGTAAAATAAATGACGATGTAAATAATAAAGATTGTATATTAAGGGGGAATTTTCATGAAACAATTAATGACAGGTAATGAAGCAATAGCTCGTGGCGTTTATGAAGCTGGTGTTAAATTTGCTTCAGCTTATCCAGGAACACCAAGTACAGAGATATTAGAAAATATAGGTACATATAAAGAAATAGATGCTGAATGGGCAAATAATGAAAAGGTTGCATTAGAAGCAGTTATAGGTGCTTCACTTGCAGGGGCAAGATCATT
>NZ_JBJDXL010000410.1:0-3021 GCF_051866655.1 Intestinibacter sp. | reverse complement strand
AGCGTACATATTTCCAAGAATTAATTGTTCTGTATAATCCTTAGAACCAACGACTATAGTTTCTTTCTCAGCAAAGCTAGAATAGAAATATCTTCCACATCCTATAAATAAAACTACCAACGCTGTAGTAACTCCTATTACTTTGTTTCTTCTAGCTTTATATTTAGGATCTCTATATTCTTTTTCTTTTCTAGCTTTTTTACTCTTACTTTGAGTTATTCCGGCTGGTGTAGCTACTATTTCAATTTTTGAGAATATAAAGTCTACACATAACGCCAATATACAAGCTGGTATTGCACCTGCTAAAATCATAGTATTATTTACAGTTTGTACACCTGAAAATACTAAGTATCCAAGTCCACCAGCTCCGACAAATGCAGATAAAGTCATAAGACCTACTGCAGATACTGCTGATATTCTAACACCTGCCATAATTACAGGTAGTGCAAGCGGTAATTGTATTTTAAAAAGTATCTGTCTTGGAGTTAATCCTATTCCTGTGGCTGATTCAATAATTCCCTTGTCGATTCCAGTGATACCTGTACATGTATTTTTGACAATAGGAAGTAGTGAATATAGAATTACCATAAATATAGCTGGTGTACTACCTATTCCTAAAACTGGAACTAATAATCCTAAAAATGCCATAGATGGCACTGCTTGAACTACATTTATAACTCCTAATACGTATTTTCTAACTGATTTAAAATGTGATATAAATATTCCCAAAGGAACACCTATAAGTATTGCTAAAATTATAGCAACAACGGTCAACTCAACATGCTGAGCTAATAAACTCAATATCTTTGCTTTCTCAGTCACTAGGTAATTTACAAAATTATCCAAGGACATTCACCTCCATTTCTAAGAATTGTTCACTTAAAACAGAAAGTAAACTACTTCTCGTTATCAAACCTACTAATCTTTTATCTTTAGATACTACAGGAATATGCCCTATCTTTTCTCTATTCATAATGTCTAGTATCTCTATTAAATTACTGTCTTCATCTATGTATAGAGGATTTTTATTCATAACCTTGTATATGTAATAATCTTGAATTCCATTTTTTCTCAATTCTTTTACTGTTAATATTCCTACTAGTAAATTATTTTTATCTACCACTAGTAAGCTATCTACTTTATTTGTTCTCATTATTTCCATAGCCTGTATTACAGTTCTCGTCTCTATAGCCTTTATAGGATTTTGTATCATTATGTCTTTTGCCTTTATATATTCTGGTGCACTCCACAATCTATCACTACCTATAAAGTTCTTTACAAATTCATTTGCTGGGTGTTTTAGTAAATTTTCTGCCGTATCATATTGCTGTATCTTTCCATCCTTCATAATACATATTTTGTCTGCTAGCTTTAAAGCCTCATCCATATCGTGAGTTACGAATATTATAGTCTTTTTAAGGTCTTGCTGAAGCTCATATAGAGATTCTTGTAATTGAGTTCTTGTAATAGGATCTAGTGCACTAAATGGCTCATCCATAAGTATTATTTCTGCATCTGTAGCAAGCGCCCTTATAACTCCTATTCTCTGTTGTTGACCACCACTTAATTCAGTAGGATATTTGTATAAAAAATCATCTGGATCAAGTCCAACCATTTTTATAAGCCTTTCTGTATTTTCGCTTATTTCCTCTTCACTTTTTTCACCCTTTAATTTTGGAATTAACTCGATGTTTTCCTTTATTGTCAGGTGAGGAAATAGCCCTATATTTTGTATTACATATCCTATATTTCTTCTTAATTTAATAGGGTCTTCTTTTGATATAGGCTTTCCATCTATGTATATTTCTCCACTTGAAGGCTCTATAAGCTTATTTAAGAGTTTCAAAGTAGTAGTTTTACCACATCCTGAAGGACCTATTAAAACTACAAAGCTTCCACTTTCAATAGTCAGAGAAATATCGTCTAGTATAACCTTTTCTCCTACAGTTTTTGTAATATTCTTGATTTCAATCATATTCCAAGCCTCCTTTTTACAACTTAATATAAGGTTGTAAGTTGTTTATTGTTATAAAAATAACATATAATTAATTTTCTAACAAAAATACATTTTTTGTAACATTTGTGTTATATTTTTTTAGAAAATATTCCAATAAATTCCTTATATATGTATAATACTCTTGAATTATTACGTGAATATTAATTTTTTATAAAAAATATTTTTAATTTTTTTTAAATACGCGAATAAAACATTCATTTGGTATAATATAGTAAATATACAAATCAAAAATCTAGTAAATTTTATATAAAAAGGAGATGATATAGTGAAAAGTAGATTAAGTATTGAAAACATAAAAAATGCATTTAATAATATTGATCCAGTATTTTTAAATACTCCACAATTTATATGTGATCCTTTAAGCGAATCTCTAGGCTGCAAAACTATTTTAAAAGTAGAAACCCTAAATCCTATACGTTGCTTCAAAGGTAGAAGCGCATTTAACTACGTATCTAAATTAAAAGAAGGCTCTACTTTAGTCTGTGCTAGTGCCGGAAACCTAGGTCAAGCTGTTGCCTATGCATGCACTAGAAAAAATATAAAATCTATAATATTTGCAAGCAAAAATGCAAATCCTCTAAAAATCGAGCGTATGAAATCTCTAGGTGCCGAAGTAATATTAAAAGGTGATGACTTTGACGATGCTAGAATTTTTGCCAAGAAATACGCTTTGGAAAATAGCTTCGATTTAATTGAAGATAGCTTAGATGTAGAAACATGTGAAGGCGCAGGTACTATAGGTATGGAGCTTCTAAATCTAGATACTACTTTAGATGCAGTATTAGTCGCTCTTGGAAATGGAGGCCTTCTTACTGGTGTAGCTAGATGTATAAAAGAATATTCGCCTAACACAGAAGTTATAGGTGTCGTTGCAAAGGGAGCTCCAGCTATGGCAGATTCTTTTGAAAAAAGCTGTTTAATAAATTCAGAATCAATCGATACTATAGCAGATGGAATAGCTATCAGAAATCCAATTCCAGAAGTCTTAGAAGAGATGAAAATAA
>NZ_JBJDXL010000409.1:0-13791 GCF_051866655.1 Intestinibacter sp. | reverse complement strand
CATAGGGTGATTTTGTATTTTTTTATTATTTGTATACTCCATTAGCTCATCGATATTTAATCCATCTTCGTCGTAAATACCTCCGTCGCTTTTTATAATATATTTTAAATTTACATCGTGTAGCAGGTCCTTTTTCATTTCTAATAATTTTACAAATGATTTGCCCACTGCACCAAAACCAATTAAAGCAATATTAAACATAACTCCTCCTTATAAATTTACATAAGTATAATTTTATACATAAATTCATAAAATTTCCATACTTTTGTAATATATTATTTTCTCCAAAAAAATACAACCCTTTGAATATTATCTCCAAAGGGTTGTGTTTTCATCTAATCTATATATGTATCTTCTATTTCTATATCCTCTTCCTCGACTTCAAAATCTTCATCTTCAATAATTATCTCATATTCATCTCTGTAGGTGTCGTCTATTTCTACATATTCTGTGCCGCTAAATTCATAGTTATTTTTTTCGCTCATAGCAATACCTCCATTTTATTTATTTAATATAATTATACTATTTTTTTGATAATAATATTGTATTTTTTTTGTATAAAAAAATATTTTTTACGCACAGCAAAAAAGCATAAATCCAAATTTCAGGACTTATGCTTTTTTATATTATTTGTATCTAACTAAAACTGATAAAGTATTAAATTTTTAAATATAATTCCATGTAGAAAAATTATTTTCAGTCCTTTATTGGTTGTTTACGATCTTTTTCAAAGCTAAAAATGCAGCTATTCCTATTATACACCATACAGTTATCATAAATACCCATGCTACTCCAGTCATAATACGCTCCTCCTTTAATTAAACACTTTAAAATTTTAAATTCCCTATGTTACTTTTTCTTTTGTTAATTATATTATATATAAATTTTCAGTAAATTCCATATATTCAGAAGATTGTTTACATTCCCTTAACACAATCACAGGGTATTTTACAGTATTTTAACATTTAAAGGTTGTTTTATTTACATTTTCTTAACACATCTCAATTTCATTTACATTTTGTAAATATATATACTCTATTTTATATACAAATTATCGATAATATATTTTATAAATCATCAATTTTCAACAAAAAAACTCTTTTATATTAGAATTTAAAATCATCTTAATATTATTAAAATAATATCATCGATAATTAACATCAAACTAACATAAAAGAGCTTTATATATTAAGCGTACATTTCTTTTAATTTTTCTTGTATATCTTTGTTCTCTAGATAATCCTCTAGAGTAGTCTTTCTATCCATTATTCCATTTGGTGTTATCTCTATTATTCTATTTGCTAGAGTTTGTATCATCTCGTGGTCGTGTGAGCTAAATAAAAGCACTCCAGGGAATTTTTCTAGACCTTTGTTAACTGATGTTATAGATTCAAGATCTAGGTGGTTTGTAGGGTCGTCTAGTACTAATACGTTAGAATTACTTAGCATAAGCTTAGAAAACATACATCTAACCTTTTCTCCTCCAGATATAACCTGAGCTTCTTTTAGAGCTTCTTCACCGCTAAATAGCATTCTTCCTAAAAATCCTCTTATGAAGCTCTCACTTTTTTCTTCAGAGTACTGTCTTAGCCAGTCTACTAATGAGTATTCAACACCGTCAAAAAATTCATTGTGATTTTTTGGAAGGTAGCTTTGAGAAGTTGTAACTCCCCATTTGAAGCTTCCACTGTCTGCTTTATCTTCACCCATTATTATGTCAAATAATGCAGTTATAGCTAATTCATCTCCCATAAACGCCACTTTGTCATCTCTATCTAATCTAAAAGTCACGTTGTCTAAAACCTTCACGCCGTCTACAACCTTAGTCAATCCTTCTACCTCTAGTACTTCGTTTCCTATTTCACGCTCTGGAGTAAATCCAACGTAAGGATATCTTCTTCTAGAAGGCTGAATTTCAGTTACTTCTAATTTTTCAAGCTGTTTCTTTCTTGAAGTAGCTTGCTTTGCCTTAGATGCATTTGAGCTAAATCTAGCTATGAATTCTTTTAATTGAGCTATTTTCTCTTCTGCCTTTTTGTTTTGATCCTTCATAAGCTGTAATGCTAGCTGGCTTGATTCATACCAGAAATCGTAGTTTCCTACGTATATTTGGATTTTACCGAAGTCAACGTCTACTATATGAGTACATATTTGGTTTAGGAAGTGTCTATCGTGTGATACTACTATTACTATAGAATCCTCTAAATCCATTATGAAGTTGTTTAACCATTCTATTGATTTAAAATCTAAGTGGTTAGTAGGTTCGTCTAGAAGTAATATTTCTGGCTTACCAAATAACGCCTTAGCAAGTAATACCTTGACCTTTTCTCCACCTTCTAGCTCCTTCATTTGTTTGTAGTGTAGATCTCTATCTATTCCAAGACCCATAAGTATTTTTTCAGCATTAGTCTCAGCATCCCATCCATCAAGTTCAGCAAACTCACCTTCAAGCTCTGCAGCCTTTATACCGTCTTCTTCTGTGAAGTCCTCTTTCATGTATAATGCATCTTTTTCCTTCATTATTTCAAATAATCTCTCGTGACCCATTATAACTACATCTAACACAGTCTCCTCATCGTATTTGAAGTGATCCTGTCTTAAAACTGACATTCTTTCTTTTTCAGTTATACTTACACTACCAGTATTTGGTTCTATATCTCCAGCTAATATCTTTAGGAAAGTAGTCTTCCCTGCACCATTAGCACCTATTATTCCGTAGCAATTTCCCTTAGTGAACTTTAAATTTACGTCCTTGTATAATTCCTTATCGGCAAATCTAAGTCCTACATTAGTTACTTGTAACATTCAGTCAATATTCCTTTCTATCTTATATTTTTTAGCACAGTAAGCATAATATTATAATAAAATTATTTATAAGTCAATATAAAAAAAATGGAGTGCCTTAAAACACTCCGTAAAATCTATTAATTTCTCAAATACGCAATTTTCATAGTTTCTCTGCCTTCTTGCTTTTCATTATATGAAAATATCATATCCATATTAGTATCTACTAAATCTAGAAGGTGATTTCTTATTTCATTTAAATATATCAACGTATTATCTCCAGCTGTTTGGCTAGTCTCTGCTAATAGAAGTCCCTTTTTAAGTGTTAAATCTCCTTCGCTCTTGTAGAAATCTTCTTCTAAAGCCTTAGCAGCTTCTCTAGGATGCATATCTAGTTCGAATTCCTCAACAGAGTAAGATACTGCCCCTTCTCCCTGGAATAATTCCTTCAAGTCGCTTATATCTACATACATCAAAGTATCTTCGTCCATAGCCTCACTCATAAGATTTATCATATCTACTGTTTTATCTATGTTGTATTTGTTTAATTTAAGCTGTTTGTCTAGACCTAGATCTTCTTTATTTTCCTTTAAACATATATCAAGCCCTATAGATAATACCTTTCTCTCGCTAGACATAAAAGATATCGCCTTTGTTATATTGCAAGCGTCTTTGTCAGAGCTATCGTGTAAAATATATAAAATTTCTATACCGTCTAGTAAGCTTCTTACAAATTCTTTATCTACATCCTTTGTTATCTTTATATTTTCGAAATTTGCATTTTTTTGCAAATCGCTTTTTATATTTTCTAAATAGTCTATTGCATCATTTCCTACTGCAATTACTTTTGTGTATTTTTCCTTCATCTATTAAGCCTCCTTAAAATTTAAAAACCCAGGGTATTTAGATAACACCAATTTAAATAGAGGAACTCCTACAATAGTAACTACTCCAAATTCTCCTATTCCAACCTCTAGCATACAAAGTAAAAGAGGTAACTTAAAGAATATATTTAGCATAAGTCCAACTATAACTGCATTTGCTAGTACTGGCCATAAAGACGCCACCCATATAGCGTATTTATTTTTTATAAGCTTAGGTGTTAAATTAACTAAATATGCACTTACAAGTGTCGCAAAAGTTCCAAATGCAATATCTGCCAGTCCATAAGGTCCCAATAAATTAGCTATTAGACATCCTATAGTCAATCCGACGATGTAATCTGAATTTACAAATGCAAGTAAAATCAATACCTCTGATAATCTAAATTGAATCGGTCCATAGCTTAGAGGACTTAATCCTATTGTCAATGCGGCATATATAGATGCCACAATCGCTGTTTTCACTATTCTATCTGTGTTCAACTCATCATCTCCTCATCTAAAAATTTTCAATTTATATCTATTTTATATTGTATTTAATTTAAATCTTACGTATATGAATTATATTACAAAACAGATAATAACTCAATATTTAAATCTTTAGTTATTAATTACCAATTTAATAATTTTTATTCAAAACCTACAAGTCATATAATATATTTTTCAATCATAAACTTATATATATATTTTTTATAAGAAGGTGTTTTTTTGAAAGGTTTGATGCGTTATAAAAGAAATATGAAATCAGATATTTTAAGCAGCATACTACTTTTATTTTTTACCTTTGTCGCACTTATCGTAGCAAATAGCTCCTATGACTGGCTCTATAACAGGATAATTTTTGAAAATAAATTTTTTAGATATCCCCTAAACGAATTTATAAATGATTTTTTGATGTTTTTCTTCTTTTTAAATGTAGGACTTGAAATTAAGGAAAATATTTTATATGGAAATTTATCCTCTTTAAAAAAGGCTTCATTTCCAGTTGTGGGTTCCATCGGTGGCGTTGTGATTCCTGCTTTGATTTTTTTAAGCTTTAATTTCAATACTGATTATATGAAGGGATTTTGCATACCTATTTCTACAGATATAGCATTTGCAATTGGCGTGTTTTACATATTTAAAAATTATATAAATCCTCAAGCCAAATTATTTTTACTCACTTTGGCAGTCGTCGACGACTTAATTTCAATACTAGTCATAGCTGTATTTTTTACTGAAAATATAAATAAAACATATATACTAATGTCTTTAGCAGTTCTTTTAATACTTGTAATAGCAAATAAATTTTTTCATGTAGAAAATATTTCCTACTATATATTAGGAGGCATTATCCTATGGTATTTTGTAAAACTGAGCAACATACATCCAACTATAAGCGGTATACTACTTGCAATATCTATACCATCAAAATCATATACCAAAGGAAAAAGCGTGCTAGAAAATCTCCAAGACAAATTAGTGCCACTTACTAACTACGTAGTCATCCCTCTATTTGCATTTGTAAATAGCGGAGTATCTCTAAATATAAGCGCTGATTTGTACAGCACACAGAGGTTATACTTCGGAATTTTATTCGGCTTGGCAATCGGAAAACCACTAGGCATAACATTGTTTACATATATTTTCACGAAGCTAAAGCTTATAAAGCCTCCTGAAAGTTTGGACTTTTATTCTGTATTTTTAGTTTCTTTAATAGCTGGAATAGGATTTACAATGTCTATATTTATGTGTGATTTGACTTTTTCATATGACCTTGAACTAATAAATACTTGTAAGCTAGCAATACTTAGCTCTTGTATATTATCTATTATTTCGACTTCTTTTTTTACATTTATACATAAATTTTCCATAAATATATAGAATTTTTTGTATATATTGTGTAAAATATATCTGTTACATAAAAATAAGGAGGGATAGTCATGCCATTAAAAATACCAAAAGAACTACCAGCGTATTCAGTATTATCAAAAGAAAATATATTTGTTATGGACGTAGAAAGATCTATGCAACAGGACATAAGACCATTACAAATAGCTATACTAAATTTAATGCCTCTTAAAATTCAAACTGAAAACCAATTACTTAGATATTTATCTAATTCACCTATACAAGTAGAAATAACTTTAATTCAAGTAAAGAGCCACGAATGTAAAAATACTTCAAGTGAACACTTAGATAAATTCTACACTTATTTCGACGATATAAAAGACAAAAAATTCGACGGATTAATAATAACAGGTGCTCCTGTTGAGCTTTTAGAATTTGAAGAGGTTGAGTATTGGGACGAACTAGTTGAAATAATGGAATGGAGCAAGAAAAATGTATTCTCAACTATACATATTTGTTGGGCTGCTCAAGCTTCACTATACCACTACTACGGTATCCAAAAATATGAACTAGAAAATAAATTATCAGGTGTATTCAAACATACAGTAAATAATCCTGGTTCAGCTTTAACTAGAGGCTTAAACGACGTATTCTACGCTCCTCACTCTAGACATACAGCTATCAAGAAAGAAGATATCTTAAACGTTCCTGATATCGAAATCCTTTCTGAATCAGAAAAAGCAGGACCATTTATAATGTCTACTAAAGACGGCAGAAGAATTTTCGTAACAGGTCACTTAGAATACGATACTGATACTTTAAAGGGCGAATATATAAGAGACTACAACAAGGGTATGGATCCACTTATACCTGAAAACTACTATCCTAATGGCGATACTGGTATAGATCCTGTTAACACTTGGAGAGCTAATGCGACTTTATTCTACACTAACTGGCTTAACCAAGTTTACCAAGATACACCATACGATATTAGTAAGATTACTGAAAAAATGGCTTTATCTACAAATTCATATGAACCATGTGAAGACTAGAGGAAAAAAGGATGTGAAAGCATCCTTTTTTTAATAAAAATGCAGTTATTTTCTATAAATTATAATGTATTTTTCAATACTTGTAGCTATTGACTATGCGTCTTTTTAAATATAAAATTTAATATAGTAGAATAAAAATATAGAAAGAGTGATATATTAAATGAAAAACAGTAAAAATACTTGTTGGATATGGCGTATTTCATTTTATTTAATGGGTCTTGTAATACTTTCAATAGGTCTTACATTAAATACAAAATCTGGATTAGGAGTATCTCCAATCATATCTGTACCTTTTTCCATATCCAATATTTTAAATTTAAATTTTGCAACTGTGACATTTATCGTATATACAATATTTGTATTACTTCAATTTATAATCAAGGGAAAAAACAGAGATATAAAGGATATTTTGCAAATCCCATTTAGCTTGATGTTCGGCATTCTTTTAAACTTTTTTGGTAAAATTTTAGATTTCAATCCTACTACAATTTGGCAAAGCTGGCTTTTACTGTTCGGTGCTATAATCGGAACTGCTATAGGCGTTTCTATGCTAATAAGTATGAAGCTAATTTCAAATCCAGCTGATGCACTTGCTCAAGCTGTAGGAGATTTATTAAAAAAAGATTTAGGCTTTGGAAAAAATGTACTCGATATCACTTGTGTATTTATAACTTGCACTATAGGACTTGTGCTTTCACGTAAAATAATTGGTATAGGCATCGGTACATTAATCTGTATGATAGCTGTTGGAAGAGTTATAGCAGTTTTTAATAGTATATTCAAAGAAGGTATGCTTAGATTGGCTGGACTTCAAGCTATAAATTTCGATAATGATGTAAAAGATATAATTTAGACCAAGTATCATATATAATAGAAAGAGTGATGTAAATGGAAAACAATAAAAACAACTGCTTGCTATGGCGTATTCTATTTTATTCAATAGGACTTGTAGTGCTCTCAATTGGAATTACTTTAAATACTAAATCTGGATTAGGAGTATCTCCAATTATATCTATACCTTTTTCCATAGCAAATATTTTAAATCTAAATTTTGCAGCTATGACATTTATAGTATACGCTGTGTTTGTATTAATTCAATTTATAATAAAAGGTAAAAACAGAGACTTAAAAGACATCTTACAAATACCATTTAGCTTATTATTCAGCGTTTTAATAAACTACTTCGGAGGAATTTTAGACTTCAACTACACTACAGTATGGCAAAACCTACTACTATTATTTGCAGCAATAGTAGTAACTGCAATCGGTGCAGCTATGATGGTAAATATGAAGCTGATTCCAAATCCAGCTGATGGACTTGCCCAAGCTATAGGCGATATATTCAAAAAAGGACTAGGCTTCGGCAAAAATGCACTCGATATTACTTGCGTAGTCACAACTTGTATTATAGGTCTTGCGCTTTCAGGCAAAATAGTAGCTATCGGTATCGGAACAGTAATTGCTATGATAGGTGTTGGAAGAGCTATTGCAATTTTTAATAAGATTTTTAAGAAAAACATGGATAGATTGGCTGGACTTCAAGCTATAGATTGTTCCGCTGAGATAGAAAATATAATCTAAATATAAGAAAACTCCCTTAAGCAAATTTTAAATTCACTTAAAGGAGTTTTTTTGCTTCTACACGATCATCTCTGGTTTTAGATTGTGTTCAATGCCATTTTTATTCAATAAAATTTATAAAATTATTATTTGCATCCATCATAATTTTTAATTCATCACTTGGTGAGTTTTTAGAAATAAAGCTAAAGAAATCACTATAAATCATTTTCATCATTTCCATATCTCCGCATTTCTCACTAGCTCTCAATGCTTGTTCTACAAAATCGTAAATTCTATCTTTATCTTGATAATACTTATCAATCGCATGAATATACTTTTCCTTATTAGCTTGAATTTGTGTAGTTATTATTTTAAGTTGAGCTCTTATTCTCTGTCTTTCAGTAATTTGCTCTTGTCTACATTTAGCATAATCACCCATAATTTTTCCAATTTCTGTGAATGTTTTAACTGCTGTTTCTACAATCAAAGCCTCTTCCCCAGTAAGAGAAGACACCACTTGACTAGAATTTACTTTTTCTAATTTATTGTCCATTTTTTTATCCTCTTTTTCTCAATACTTAAAATTTACGACTAAATACTTAGTTTTGGATATTTTTCTTCATAAACGACATTTAAAAAATTTAAAATAATATTTGCTAACTTGTCATCACCATGACTTATAGCTACATCTAAAGATTTAATCGCCATTTTTGATAATCTATCCTTTTCTTTAAAAAACTTACTCGACATTAATTCAAAAGCCTCTCTTCTTGATTTTACAAGCTCTGTAAGAGCAATAGTATCACTTATTCTTTGATGTATCTGAGTTTCCTCAATTTCCTGTTCTTTTAAATAATTGGCAAACTCTCTCTCAGAATGTGTGATCAATTTAGCCAATATGTCTTTTATATCTTCACACATTTTAGTACACTATTACTCCTATTGATTTTAAAATCCTATCTAGCTCTCCAGTATTTAGAGTAGGTTTTTCAATTAGAGAATTTATTTCTTTCATTTTTTCAAATAAGCTGTTGTAGTCATCTGTTACAGTAAAGTCATCGTTTAAAAATTTAGTCCCCATAAATTTATCGATTCCCATTGCTATATTATATATAGATTTTAAATAGTCACTTTCTTCTTTTTTAAATGAAGACTTTTTCATATTTTGATCTAGTTTTTTTGAAATACCTTCAATTCTTTCTATAAGCTCACTTAAAACTCTTTCCTCATCAGATATATAGCTTCTGATGTTAGAAAGATTGCTCTTTATAGTTTTTAACTGTTCCCTTTTTAATTGAATTTGACTTTTGTACATCTTAGCTTGATTGTAATTTGATTTTGCTTGGTAGTATTCCTCTGTTGCATCTCTAAAAATATCATCTAGATTAGGAAAACAACTATTAAAAGACAATCTATCAAATCCTGCAAATGTATTATTTATATTAGATATTGACATATCTAAATTTTTATTTGAGCCTATATCAAAAAAATCTACATTTATAGTTTTGCTGTCTATATCAAATTTTTTAAAATCCTCTAATACAGGCTTTACATCTAATTTTAATTTTCTTATGATTTCTTTTTTAAAATCATTGTGTTTATCAAGTCTGCGTTGTGTTTCAAAAGCGTAGTCTTGTGTATTGTAATAAGTAGTTTCATATCTCTCCGTATAATCATCTATTATTTCTCTAGCCATAGCATTATACTCTCTAGCTTCTTTTCTTTTTTCCCAGTTATCTGATAAATCAGAAAAACTTTTTCTACTGTTGCCTCCACCTGAAAATATATCGAATAATCCCATATTATTACCTCCTGTTTTTAAGTAGCCCATGTACTTAGCTTACATAGACTACTCAATTTTTTTAATTTTAGTTAATTATTAGAAAACATCTCTTATAAAATATCTACATGCAGGATCGTGAGTGTTTACTCTTTTTTTATGTTTTGAGCATCTGTATGTATCATTTCTTGCAAAAAGCCCTGTATCTGTTTCTGCATATCTACATTCAAAGCATTCTGGTGTGTCTTCATCAATAAAACTGCTACATGCTGGGTCTTCTCCGTCTACACCTCTTCTTTTTTTGTTGCATCTTCTTTTTGATGCTTCATAGTAAAAGCAATCATAACATTCTCTTGCCATTTTGTTTTCCTCCTTTATTTTTGTTTAATATTATATTAGTCCATGGATTTTTAAATCTGTAATTTGTGTTTTTATTTTAGATAAGTATATATTTTTTTGATTTTATTATCACGTCAAAAAACGTGCCGATGTCTTGTGATAGTTTTGTTTTTGAATTTATTTTATTTATATATTTTTATTATTATTTTCTACTGGGTAATTATAATTTTATACAAAAAAACAGAGCAGTACAATACATACTACTCTATTAGTATCTAACTAAAACCTTTATATATTTTTCATTTCTTCAAATGCTTGTTTAATCAAAACCTTAAGCTCTTTTTTAGTAAAAAGTAGCTCTATATCGTTCTTTTTAGCATATAAATAATACTCATCTATAAGCCAAAATAAAGCTCCTTCTGTCTCTATCCAAGCCAATGAAGCACATTCTAAATAAAATCTAGCCTCCTCTTCACTTCCAAATGAGTACATTTCAGGCAGCGGAGAGTTGATATCTCCCATCCCAAGTAAATAATCAGGTATGTATTCATTTGCCTTAAAAGCCTTCTTTAAAAAAGACTTTGCATTTAATTCATTTTTATTTCTATAGTAATATAATGCCTTGTTGTAAAGCATAGATGCACACTCATCATTTTCATATGTCTTTATCAAATTTTCAATTTGATCTTTCTTATCTAGTAAAATTAACAACGGAAATATTTTATATCTTATTCCTTGGTTGTCATTTTTATTTAATCTCAAAATGTCGTTGTATAGTTCTACTGAAGATTCATAATCATCCTTCAAATAGTACAAATCCGCCAATTCTGCCTTTATCAAAAGATACGGTCTTGCATCTAGCTCAAGCCACAGCTCTCCTTCTAGCTGCTTGAATAGATGGTCTGGTATTTTTTTCTTAGCATGCATAAGAGCCAACTTCATATACTCCATAGCTTCATCTATATCATATGAGTCAAATGCCTTGTCCATATAGATTTCATATTCTTCTTCTTTTGTGGTTATTGTATGACCTAGCATATCAGCCATCTTTTGTAAAACCTCATCCATTTCATAGCCATCCTCGTCATCGTCATCATCAAATCCAAAGCAAAAATCATAATCGTCTTCTTCATATGTGATATCTGCTACGAATTTTGCATTTTTAGGAAGTACCTCTCTTATCTTAGATGCTCTAGACTTCATAGTAGCCACACTAACTTCTGCTATTTTTGCCATATCTGTCTTTGAAATGTATTCCTTTGATTCTATCCAATTAGTTTGGTTAAAAAGTCCGCTGTCTTCTCCTACTATATACAAGAGCCCAGCTACCCATCCTTCTATTTTTCCCTTATCCATAGAAAAATCTTTGTTCTTTTTTAATTTATCTATTAATTTTTTTGTAGTCTTGTAGTAATCTTCATTGAAGCACTCATCACAATGAGTTTTTACTATGTCGGTAATTTGTTTTATTTTATCTTTATCTGTAGCCATTATCGTTCATCCTTTTAATTTTTAATTTAATTATATTGTATAGTTTAATTATAGATAAATTTTTTTGATTATTCAATTTTCATATAAATTCCTTACTCAACGTCATCTGATTGTAATTTATAAGATTGCATTATAATATCCATAATATCATCTAGTTGACTTAAATCATTATAAAAAATTTCTATATCTCCATTACCCCAGCTTGACTTATCTGTAATATTTATACATATATTTTTAGGATCTATTACATCTTCAAATTTCATATTTACAACAAGTCTCAGCTTAGACTTTTGCGGTATAATATCTACAAAATTAGTTTCAACCTTATATGCAATATATAGCTTTTTAAATTCTCTTTTTATATCTTCAGAAATATTCAATATTTTTTTATCTAATGCATCATATAGCTTCATACTTTTATCACTCAAATACTCATATGACTCTATAGAATATTGTTCATCATCTATCTCAGGCAAAAACTCACTTAATTCCTCTTGTGATAAAACAGGATATTTCCATATAGATTTAGCTAATTCACAGAGTTCATCTGCCCTTTGTTCGATAGTATCTTTATTCCAAGTTATTTGTTTAACTACATAGCTATTTAGTCTAAGTGCACTTTCTCTAAATCCACCATGCATATTTAACTTATCTTCAAAAGATCTATCAGACATCTCTGAGTTATAAGCTGTAAGTGTAAGATTTCCAATTGTATGTAGGTATTTCTTTTGAATCTCATCGTAATTTTCTCCTAGAGCATTTTTCCACGCCTCACTTAGATTTTTATTTTGAGGCATTATATGCTCAACTGTATAATTCTCTATGGTTATAGGAGATTTATTGTCGAAGTTTTCAAATTTGGATAAAATATAATTTCTAGTTCTCATATTGTATATATCTTTAAACTTCAACTTATCTACAAAATCTTCATCAGAAGGAAATTCCTTATAACTATCTAACATTATAAAAAATGCTTTTACAGAGTTTATGTAATTATCTTTTATTATACTTCTAACTGCTAAATTAAAAGTTTTATTTAGTGAATTTGTTGGAATTCCAGTTATTGAGCGTCTAAATACATAAGTTTCACATAATCTCAATATCTCTATAAATCCATCTTTTTCTATAACTTTATTTTCATAGTCACAGTAAACCTTTATCAAAAATGGAGACGCTACATCCATATTTAAAGCTTTTATATCCTTAAATACATAATCTAGTTGTTTATCCCCACTATTTGCATAATAAATATTTGTATAGTATTTTGCACATCTATATAAATCCTCGCTTAAAGCTAAAACGGATTCATAAGTTTTATTTTGATAGTAATTTTTAAAATCATCGTACACCTTGCTTTCTACAGGTATTTTTCCATGTTTAAATGTCAGATAGTGTTTGAAAAATCTATCCATAAGCCATGTACCCCTACTATAATCAAATAAATCCTCCATTGGGTACCAGTAATTTTTATAAATACCATCTTGCTCATCTGGACTCAATCCCATAAGCATATAGTTTCTTATCAAATCTGATTTAGATAAATCCATACCTGTACTATTTAAGCTCTCAAATATAAGCTGTGGATCATCTTGTGATCTATCTAAAGTTATATTTACTATTTGTAGTTTTCCTACACCTTCAAAAATTTGAGCTGGTGTAAGCTCTTTTTCATTTATTTTTTTCACAAAGAAATTATAATTATCTATTAGCTTAGATTTTACAGATTCATCTATAGGAGCTCTATCTACTAGCTTTATCAATATATCCTTGTCCTTTTTGCTAAGTAGCATTTTATATTTTTCTTCTCCCATCCCATAATCGTTTTGTATGCACATTCCATTTATGCCACCTGGATTTATAGTGTTATCTTCTGGATGATCGTATCCATAGTCTCTAAGAGCTATCAACATCAATGTCAATGTAGTCATTCTCTGCTGACCATCTATAATCATAAACTTCTGCACACCAGTTGGCATAGCTTGTTCTGATATATTTACAATAGATCCTACAAAATGACCAATTTTGTTATTTTTTTGCATATTTACTATATCAGTCCATAGCTTCTCACATTGCT
>NZ_JBJDXL010000408.1:0-3024 GCF_051866655.1 Intestinibacter sp. | reverse complement strand
TGCTTTTAGGTTCATTTATCTGATACTGAAGAGCATCAAGATAGCTACCTACTACTAGTCTAGTATAATTACTCATATCTACATTTTCTCTACTAGAGACAAACACAGATGCTGTAGGCCATATCTTATTCATTATATCTGATTCTAGGTTGTCATTACATCTTATAGAAACCTTAATCAGATTAGCTGCCATAGATATATAAGAATTTATGAGAACAGATATATCTGTCATACACAATGTAGATTTAGGATTCTTAAATATCATGGTCTTATCTCTATTGTATAATGGATAAAATAATTTATCACTATTGGTCTTCAAAAATTCATCTTTTACGATATGCCTGAATAGATCTTCATCCCCATTTACATGATATTTCTCAAAATCTCTAATAGATGTAGAGAAAATTATATCGGCATCAAAATAATTCTCTAACTCTTCTTTAGAATATTCTTCTTTGAGAAATTTGATATAAGTAAGCTTATCATCTATTATAGAGCTTACATCAAATAGAATTGAATTGAATCCTTTTGACGGCATAATATATCTCCTTTCACGATTATTGCACAGAATAGAGAGTATAAAAGGTTATGTCTATCGATAACCTTTTATACTCTTTTATTCTGTTAATCAAGATCGTCCATAGTAGCCTGGGTATAATTTGTATTGTTGGAAGAAGGAGAATATCTAGATCCGGAAGGTCTGTTATTGTTAGAGTAATTCGAATACTGTCTATTATCCGAATTATTCTGCCTATTATAAGAAGATCTAACTTCAACTCCAAGAGCCTGAGCTATAGATTCAAGACTATTAGTAAGTCTATTGTGATTGAACTTATTAGCATCCATAACACTAAATGCAATAGCTCCAGAAGCAGCCTTAGAATATTCATCAAGAATAGTCATAAAGCTTTCAAGCTCCAGATTCTGATAGCTTTCGTAATCGGAATCATAATGGGAACCATCATAATTATGAATAGAGAAGTAGAAGTCTTTCTTGAATTCATATGCGAAGCTTGCAACAACTTCTCCATTCTCTCCTACCTTTCTAATTGTCATAATAGGAGTGTTGGTCTTTCCATATTCAGAACCGTTTGAAATAACGATAATAGACTGTCCAGAGACAATACCTACATTATCATACATTCCAGGATTCTCAATAAAATTCTTAATTTCATTCTTGAGAATTCTAGCTTTTGCATGAGACAGATATACAGTGATTCCGCTGTTCATATCAAAAGATACTTCATCGTTTCCTGTATTCTTACGAGGGAAAATACCTACACAGAGATAGGTCTTCCAGAATCTAAAGCTGAGGCATGTAGCATCGATATTAGATTCTGCATTGTTGAATCTGTAATTGGAATACAGAGTAAATTCGTTTACTCCATTCTGCTGCTGATTAGAATTGTAAGCCATTGTAAATTCCTCCAAATTTGTATATTAGTTAAATTGTGATATTGGATTTTATTTATTATATTTGGGAGATGTAAAGATTAAAGTGGTAGAACTGAATCCAGATGCATGAGGATGTCCTCCACCGCCAAACTTTTCGCAGAATTCTTTGCAGTTAAATTTAGATTTATCAGAAGAGTACACACTGTACTTCCATTTGCCAAATTTTCCACTGTAGTTAAACAGTATTGTTGCATCATACTTATTTATACCACTAAGGAAATTCCAGCTATTTCCTGTAGCATTCTTGCATAAGAAAGTAGTTCCATCATATGTCCATTCAAACGTATCAGGATATTCGTCGTAATACCTTGAATTTATATATCTCATGATGGTTCTTCCTTCTTCTATAATTCTATCTATATTAGCTCCAGCTTTATCATAGAAGTCATTGAATACGAGATTTCCATTTTCGTCTTCAATAACCAGATTGTTGTTTCTTGCAGTAGATGCCAGAGAAAAGAAATTAGATCTCTCATCTTGTTTCTTCCAGCAATCATAATCATCTACAAAATACAACCATGTAGGAAGCATAATATCAAATATATTGCAATATAGATTTGCAAATATTGTTATTTCGATAATTCCGCCCTTTTTATAAGAGGCAGCAATTGAATATGTCTGTTTAGGATCTCTTTCTTTTATAAGATTGATATCCTTTTCAGAAATCTTAAAATAAGAATATGTTAAAGCAGCTCCACTTGCCTCAGTAGATACGAAATATATAAGATTTTCTATAGACTGAAGCTCTTTAAAGTGTCTGTGTATAACATCTTTTGATGTTGCATGATGGTCTATCCATACTACAGATCTAGCTGTCTTGCAAGTCTCTAATAGCATAGGATAGGTGTCTTCGCTAATGGAGATATCAACTATAAATACATCGTCATTTGAAGTATGCCTATTAAATTTAGTATTGTAATCGCATTTAATAAAAGATGATGGAGAATCTTCAATGTATGATGGTTTAAATTTATGAACGCAATAACCAGCAGACATTCCATCTAAGTCATCATGATGATAGCAAATCATTTTAGTCTTCCTTTCAAAAAAATAATATTAATAATCAATGCAAAAATAATCGAATTAGATCATTATATCTAAGTTAATAAGCATATTAATTGATATTTTCAACTTATATAATAAAGGTAGGTGGTGTTAAACTATGTACTCATCTATTAACTTTTATGATACTCTGGATTTAAAGTATCCAGAGATAGGAATAGCTCTTGAAAAGATAGACAGAATGAATCCTGGAGAAATAAAATTCTCCATACCAATTCTAACCCCTAATATAAATAATACAAGTGAATTTGAAGAAACGGTTCATCAAACCAAAAATAATCTTAAAAATAAAGATAAAGGTTCGTTTGAAATATCTAATATCAAGAAATCAAATTATATAAAAATAAAAATTCCAAAAGAATTATGTGCTCTTCCTGGAGGAAAGTACATAATGGAGTCTGACTCTGGATCCATTAATAATGAAAGATTCACTATATCTCTAGATCAACCTATAATGGAAGGTCAGACATCTTTAAGTGGAATTGCATATGAAAGTCTAGGAAAATT
>NZ_JBJDXL010000407.1:0-3036 GCF_051866655.1 Intestinibacter sp. | reverse complement strand
AAAGATACTATCTGCAAGCTGGAGAGGTAGAGAAAGCATTAATTGATGATATTTATAATTCAAATCCAGGATTACTTAAAGAAAATATCAATAATATAAAAAGCATTCTTATTAATGATTATATGTATAGAGATCTATCTGATATTGATATATCCTCATCTAATATAGAAATTTTTACTCCTTTGAAAGCAGAAATTAAAATAGACCCAGAATATAATATTAATAAGCAAGCTATTATAGAATTTGACAATAAAAAACTTAATAAAGTAATAAATAGCACTTCTTTAAGAATAACTCTTTCAGAAACTGGAAAGGATGTAGAATTTAAAAAAGGAAATCTAAGAATCAATATAAGAACTTTTAAATCTATGCCGGATTCTATATTAGATAAGTTATTAACTAAAGGAGTGGCTACTTATAAAAACTGGTTTATTACAGGGTCAGAAATAGAAAATCCATCAGAGGAAACTTTACTATTTTTAAATGATGCAGTAACTACTTTATTTAATTCTATAAATGTTAATGGAATAAGACTATATACTTTACATTCCACAGTACATGATGATGTAAGTTATAATGTAGCTAAGATTGCTCATAATAATTCAATTAATACTATATTATATCCAAATTACCATCCTACAAAAAAGAACAGAAGAAAAATGAATATAGATTTTTCTAAGGATTTTGATGTAGGAATTATGTCTTCTAGAGTAATAGACTTTGATAATCCTAATAATAAAGAAGTAGGATTAATCTTTAACTCCAATAGTACTCAAATAAATAAATATGATAGGAAATATGGATTATCCCAAAATAATTTAGGAGATTTATTCCTTATAAATGGAAAAAGAAAAATACTAAGTAATATTACTAAATTTAAATTTAGACAAAATAGAGATTCTGACGAATTAATAGTTGGAAACCATTATAAATCGGGAATAGTAGTTAGTGTAAAGGATGGAGAAAATATATATGATGGAATTATATTAAATTCTAAAGAAGAAAATGATAAGATAATCTACAATATTAAATTATCTAACTCTAAAGTAGTTTCTGCTGAATCTAAAGATTTTAAACCTTTATATCCGTCAGATTACAGAAGAATTGGTGATAATGATTACCTATATAATAGCTTAGGGTTATATAAGAGAGTGGGAAATGGAATAGTTAAAACAAGAGAATTATCTGATTATTATAATTATTTTTCTGTTGAATTACAAAACATGTTCTCTAAAACTTTTTATTCTGATTATAATGTGTTTTTATCCGAGGAATTTAAAGATATAAAATCATTTGATAAAAATGAATTTTACGAATTTTCCGATCCAGAAGATTCTACTGTAGATAAACAACTTCCTCCTATTCCTAATTATTCTAATGTAAATGTTTTAGAGCTATTATCTAATAAAATATCTAGACAGGGAATTAAAGTTACAACTCTTAATTCTAATCAAATAGAAGAAAAGTATGGAATAGAAGTGTCGAATAAAAAAGCATTTGTAAGTAATGGAGAGATAATTCTTAATACAGATAAATACACAGAAGACTCTCCAATACATGAATTAATGCATCTTCTTATAGCTCAATTAAAAATTTCAGATTATAATAAATATAAAGAGTTACTAGAAGAGGCATCAAAACTCACATCGTATAATGATGTAAAAGAATCTTATAAAACATTAAGTCCGCTAGATCTTGCCGAAGAAATATTAGTTCATGCTGTTTCTGACTATTATTTAGGAAGAATAAATGATTATGGGAGAGTGAATATACAAAATCTTAACTTAGTAGAGCTAACTGTTAATCTATTAAGTCTTAGTAAAAATCATGTTAGAGCAGATAAAGATATATTAAATAAAACGCTAAGGACTTTATTGTTAGAATCTGGAGATGGAAGTATTCTAAGACAATTATCTTTAGGAATAAATAATAGCGATATAATTACTAATAACAGAGTATCTACTGTCAAGAGTGATCTTATAAAAAACGAGAAGTTAGAATATGACTGTAAGTAACTGTAAATTCATTTTAGAGGGAAGTATAGAATTTAATTCTGAAGAAGAATTAGATACTTATATAAAAGAAAATAAAGATAAATATAAGTTAGATAGTAGAGAAGATTTTAGATTTAGCAATGATATTGCTCAGGACAATGTAGATATTCTATATAAGTTTAGGACAGAACAACAACAAGAAATTTTAAACAAGACTAAAAAATCTAATATTATTTTAGATCCAGAAGAAGAAATAGAAGCATATACGGACGGGTCTATCGGAGTATTAGAATTTATTAGAGATAATAACATCACGTCTAAAAAAGCTGCACCATATAATGAAACTGATAGATTTAACAACGTAAGAAAACAATTAGAAAGTGAGTTTAGAGACTATCCAGAAGATCAAAGAAAGGCTCTAATAGAAGAAAGAATAAAAAATATAAAGGATTCTGATGATAATATTAGACGAATAGGTAAAGGTATTCACAATATAGCAGAAGGAGTATTTATTAACGCTTTTGTGGATTTCGAATCATTTATAGATGAAAGAAGAAAATTTATTTCAGAAAACTTTCCAGAAGCTTCTCTAAATAATATTCCTGACGATGTTCTAATCTCTTTAGCTAAAAAATTATATACAGTAAAAAAAGAGATAATTAAAGGAAGAAAAATAAAAAAAATATTTACAGAAACTCCAATTAAGTTTGAAGATGAATCTTTTAAATTAAGAGGTAAAATTGATACAATAATAGTCTATGAAAACGGAGATATAGATATTATTGATTACAAATTATCCTCTAAAGCATATGCTAACTGGGATATTGATAAAGCTGAATCTGCACAAGCCCAGTTAGAAACATACAGAGCTATACTAGAAAATATTGGAGTAAGTTCTAAAAATATAAATATTCATATAGTCCCTATTCAAATATCTAATAATACAGCAGTCTGTTCTGATATTAAATTAGATACTGATTACGGGATGAGATCTAGAATTTATGATAAATTAGAAATTAGTATCTCGTCTAAGCCATTAGAT
>NZ_JBJDXL010000406.1:0-3042 GCF_051866655.1 Intestinibacter sp. | reverse complement strand
TTATTTATTTAAAGACTAGTCTAAAAATATTTTAAATTAAAACGGAGGATTTCGCAATGCAAAATCTACTAAATGAAGTATATAAATTTATAGATGACAACAAGGACGAAATGATAAAACTTTGGGAAGATGTTGTAAATACTGAAAGTTTCACAAAAGATCCAGCCAATATTTCTATTCTTGCAAATAAATTAAAAGGAGAATTTGAAAAATGTGGTATGGATTGTAAAATAGTTTCTGCTGAGCCAAACGGTCCTACACTTATAGGAAATTTAGGACTAGACAGAAAAGGTGCACCTATTTTATTTTCAGGTCATATGGATACTGTTTTTAAAACTGGTTCTGCTTCAGAAAGACCTTTTAAAATAGAAGACGGCAAGGCATATGGCCCTGGTGTATTAGATATGAAAGGTGGTATAATAATTGCCCTTTATACTATAAAAGCCTTAAATTCCATAGGCTATAAAGACAGACCTATAAAAATAATATTCTCTGGTGATGAAGAATGCGGACATTTTAATTCGAATGGCGGAAAAACTTTATCAGAAGAAGGAAAAGGTTGTCTATGTGCATTTAACATGGAAACTGGGCTTGTAGATGATTGTCTATGTGTAGGCAGAAAAGGAAGAATTGAAGCTAAACTAAACATAACTGGTATAGAAGCCCATGCAGGTAATGATTTCATAAACGGTAGAAGTGCAATAGAAGAAGCAGCATTTAAAATAGCTAAAGTAAGAGAATTGACTGATTTAGAAAATGGAACTACATGCGTTGCTACAGTTATAGATAGTACAAAAATTTCAAATTCATTCCCTAAAACTTGTAGTGTAACCTTCGATATTAGATTCGAAAAAATGTCAGAAGTAGATAGAATCAAAACTGCGCTTAATAAAATCGCTGCCGAATCAATAATAGGCAATACTACTTGCGAATTAGAATGTGTAGGTTCTATGATGCCTTATGAAACAACAGAAAAAGTTTTAAAATTACATGAATTCGTCTCTAAAATCGCCAAAGAAAACAATTTTGGAGAAATAGGTAAACGTAAACTAGGTGGTTCTTCAGATGCAAGCTATTTAACAATTGCAGGTGTTCCTACTCTTTGCTCTTGTGGTGTTCAAGGAGAATGGAATCATACACTTGATGAATACGCTATAGTCGAATCACTTTTCACTAGAGCTAAGCTTTGGGCTACAGTAATTTTAAACTTGGATAAAATAGATTTATAAATTTAAGGGGTGTAATTTTATGAGTAATCAAAATAATCAAGAAATAAAAGTAACATGGAAGGGATATCTTTCATTAGCAATATTAGTAATTTTATTCTCTGGTATATTTTCATCAGCAGATAATTTTCTAGCTGCTTTTGATTTTAGTAAGCTATGTGGTTCTTTCGGACAAATAGTCGAAGGAGTTACATTTACTGGTAAAGGTGGAACAGGTGCAAAAGACGGATTTTTAACTGCTCTTACATTAATTCCTGCTGTATGCTTTGCAATAGGTCTTATAGATGTAGTTGAATATTACGGCGGTATGGAGGCTGCAGCTAAATTATTCAATCCACTACTAAAACCTATACTTGGTATTCCTGGTATAACAGGTATAGCTTTCGTATCATCTTTCACTAGCTCAGATGTTGCATCAATTATGACTCGTGATTTATATAACCAAGGACTTATAACAGATGATGAAAGAACTATTTTTGTATCTTATCAATATGCAGCTTCAGCTGTAATTCTAAATACAATAAATTTAATGGCTCCACTTTTAGCTATAGCTCCATTGGCTATAGGACCTATTATAGTAATACAATTTTTCTGTAAACTAATCGGTGCCAATATAGTTAGAATATATCTTAAATTTTTTAATAAAAAACAAAATATAAATGAAGGAGTTGCTTAAAGATGGATGTTCAAGTACCTGTAAAAGAAAAGAAAAGTATAGTTGAGTTATTTATGAATGGATGTAAAAAAGGATTTTACATCGGTGTTGAAAAGATATTACCAGCTCTATTAATGGGAGCTTTTATAGTACAATTTTTAAAGCTTACTGGTTTAGTTGATATTTTAGGTAATGTTTGTGGACCTGTTATGAATATATTTGGATTACCTGGTGAATCTATAGTTGTTATATTATCAGCATTCTTCTCTAAAGGAGCTGGTGCTGCAACTGCATTCTCACTTTATTCTGAAGGAATGCTAACAGCAGTTCAATGTACAATATTAATCATGCCTTGTATGCTAATGGGAACACTTGTTGGTCACTATGCAAGAATAGTACTTGTTGCCGAAACTAATCCTAAACATAGAATGATATTATTAATAGTACCTATAATAGATTCTATAATTGGTATGTTTGCTATGAAATTAATATTATCTGTTATGGGACTTCTATAATTAAAACTTCGTACATAATTCATAATTCATAAAAAGCTCCTTTTGAAAAGTCTTTAAAACTTCCCTCAAAGGAGCTTTTTAATTATATCTATCTATTATTTAAAAGTTCGCAAATTCTCTTTAATCCTTCTTCCAAAATAGATCTAGGGCAAGCTAAATTAAGTCTTATAAATCCATTAGAATTTCTAACGAACATATCCCCACCTTCTAGAAGTACTCCTGCGTGATTTGCAAATAATAAAGGTAAATCTTCATCTTCTTCGACATATTCACCTATGTTTACCCATCCTAGATAAGTTGCTTCTGATATTTGCATAACTGCCTTTGGAAGATTTTTACTTAGATACTCTTTAGTAAATCTAAAGTTTTCATCTAAGTAATCCTTTAACTCGCATAACCAGTCATATCCATCTGTATAAGCTGCCTGTGCTGCTGCTACACTAAGTGGATTTTCAAAATCGTAATGTCTATCTTTGTATATAGATCTTATTTTTTCATTTGGTATTATTATGTTTGAAATCATAAATCCTGCCATATTAAATGTTTTACTTGGTGCCATACAAGTTATTATTTGGTCTGTATCTGGGAATAGCTTAGCTAATGGAGTATGTTTTTTGCCATTTCTAAGTAAATCACAGTGAATTTC